>JAUXPL010000015.1 GCA_030683605.1 Candidatus Altimarinota bacterium | reverse complement strand
CACAATCCAATCATCATGTACTCACTTTTAATATTTTTCCATTATATGAACCACTTATTCTCAATAATGCTGTCTTTTCTGAGGCTGATACCTCTATCAGTGCAGCTACATTATTAATTATTCATTGTTCATTATTCATTGTAACTTCATCACCTTCCATTACTCAGGCTAATTGGTATTCGTTTCTTGATGACGTTGTACTATATACATATTCTTTTTCTGTTAGTGGATCTGTTGGAATTTTATCCAATTTAGATACATTTGAATATACACTTTCTCAAAAATATCATTGTGTCCATGCTACTGCTCAACTATATGTGATATTTGTTCAACTTGATACTTGTGGATATTTACCTGCATCTAAATGAAATAATTCTAGTGTTGATTTCATTGATGACATATCACTTATTCTTGTACTATCTCTTGCTTGGGTACTATATCATTGTAAACTAATAAAGGCTATTGTACCAAGTATTGCTAATATCGTAATTACTACTATTAACTCTACTAGGGTAAAAGCTGTTCTACCTCTCCCCTGACAAGGGGAGAATTGAGAGGGGTTTATTTTTTGTTTATGCATAATTTTGTAATAAATTATTAAGTATTTTTATTATATTTTTAATTACATTTATATATTATAAAACTAAAAGTTTACAGAAAGAACATTGAAATTTAATGGAGATGATAATGGTAAAATATCATTTTTTCAATATCCTGTAATATTTATAATATTAAAATTTCTATCAACTCAAAACTGCTCTCATGCAAATAATATTCTAAGAGGACTACTAGAAGGTAAATTATAATTAAACCTATGCTTATATATACCTCCAGATAGATTTTCTACTGTATAAATATTAAAACAATCAGGTCATCCTACATATCACATCATCATCATATGACATACTGCATTATTAAAACTTAAGTAAGATGTTAATGAAGTCGTCGAAAGGTCTATATCTAAATAAAGATCAATATATCAGCTTCATGTAAATGCAAAATTTTGTGAATCATATGAAATATGACTTTCATCAGGTGTTAAAAATGATGTTCATGCAAAAATATCATTTTTAGTCCATGATCATACACCAAAAATACTTCAATATTCAATTGTAGATCATCCACTACTAGTACTTCATCATGAACTACTAGAACTTCCTCATCTATCTACATTTCATCATAAATTATTATTTACCAAATCTCATACTAGATTTAATACTTCTGTACTAGGATTATTTTGGTCTATTACTAAATCTAATACTCTCTTAATCTCTGAATCATTTTGTACTATTGTTCCACTATAACTATCTTGTAATCATTTCAATAATGTCACTCTTGCTTGTATTCATGATGCTGTGTTTTCTGTTATCTTTGCACAACTTCATGTATCAATATAGGCTACAAGTTGATTTGGGGTAAATTCAAATCATCCATCGTTTTTGAATTTACTTGTCTTGAATGTACTTGGTAGATTTTTGTATCATCTATATACTAATCTCTCTTCTGTTACTAGTTGTTGTAGATCTGTTATACTTGTATCATTTGTTATTATACTTGGTAGACTAAATATTCTACATGTTTCTCCACTCAAACTCTTTGCCATCATTCCATTATAATTTCATGTCGTATAGGCTTGGGCTTCTACTGTTCATGCATTTGCATTGTTTTGCCCCTTCCCTAATTTTAGGGAAGGTTGGGATGGGTTAAGTGATACAATCCCCCCTTCAGTTATTCATCATAATTCATATTCATTTCCACTACTTATTACTGAATATGTATATTCTTTTTCTGTTAATGGATCTAATGGTATTTTATCTAGTTTTGATAGATTTGCATGTACTGTCTCTCAGATTGTTCATTGTGTCCATACTACTGCTCAACTATATGTTATTTCTATTCCATTTGTTGGTTTTGGATATTTACCTGCATCTAGATGAAATAATTCTAGACTTGTTTTTATTACTGATAAATCAGACACTCTTGTACTATCTCTGGCATCTTCACTATATCAACTAAGTGATATAAAGGCTATTGTACCAAGTATTGCTAATATCGTAATTACTACTATTAACTCTACTAGGGTAAAAGCTGTTCTACCTCTCCCCTGACATGGAAAAAATTGAGATGGGTTTATTTTATTTCTATGCATAAATATATAAATAAATTATTAAGTATTTTTATTATATTTTTATTTTTATTTTTTACTATTTTATTTAAATTTTTAACTGGACATTTTTTGTATATTATTTAAAAATAATTTTATTGTTTGACAAATATAATTATCAATTTAAAATATATGTACACTTTTGATTTATGGAGGTCTTAAATGAGTAATTTATCATTTGTAGTTTATGTATTAACATGTCTTGTATTTGCTTATGGACAAGCGATGAAAATGCTTGATTCAAATCAAGGCGTAGTAATAAGTATGTTTATTGCGAATTGCTTTTTTTTCATTTTTATGACCAAAAAAGCATTTAATATATGGAATAATACTAAATCATTTTTTAACTTAAAAATTTTTATTGTTTATATATTAGCACTTTTAACATACTCTTTATTAATTTTTATAATTGTTTCTAAAGAGATGGAGAATTCATGGAAGTATTACGATACTATCAATGTAATTTCTATCACTTCTGCATTTATTATATTGTTCATAACAGTAAAAGTAAATACAATAAAAAATCTATTAGGAGCAGTGGTAAAAGGAATTCCACAATTAACTTTTGCTATTACAATATGGCAAGAAGGTAATCTAGGTGTATCACTAGAAATGATTATTGCATTTCATATTTTGACACTACCTAGATGTTTCCAAAACTATCAACTTTGGAAATCAAATAAAACTGATAAAAATAAAAAAACAATGTTCATCTCTGAAGTAGTAAATGAATCTACTTGGATGATTGTAACTATTGCATTTTTTACTACATGAAAAGCGAGGATAAATCCTCGCTTTTTTAGTTTCCATAAGTTAATACCCTACATTTTCTCTTATTCTTTCTAATAAGCTAATATCTACTTCACTAATATGTTTTGGCATAATTGCTTCAACTTTTACTATCATATTTCATTTTTGACTTCACTGTGATTTTCAGAAATCTTTTACTCTAAATTTTGTAGATGGTTTAGTAGATGCAGGAATTTTCAATTTTGCTATTTGTCAGTTTACTCATTTTACTTCTATTTTGCATCACAGAATCAAATCAAAAATAGGTACTTCATAAGTTTTTTCTACATCTAATGTTTCAGGTTCTTTTGGAGCTTCTTTTTTTGTATATGATTTTCTAGAACTAGCTCCTCACATACCTCAAAACAAATCTTCTAGATTGAAATCAAATCAACTTGATCCTGAACTATATCATCCTCACTTAGAAAAAATATCTTCAAATCATCCAAATCAATTGCTAGAATATCAAGCAGATCATCATCCAAAAGGATTTCATCCAGCTGAACCAAACATATCGTATTGTTTTCTTTTGCTTGAGTCTGACAAAGTTGCATAAGCATTATTTACTTCTTTAAATTTTGCATCTTCTCACTTATTTCTATCTGGATGATGTTTCATTGCCATTTTTCTATATGCTTTTTTTATATCTTCTGTACTAGCATTTTTATCTACTCACAATATTTCATAATAATTATTTGACATTTTCTATATTTTCATTATAAAATAGTAATATTAATTTTTAATCTAACAATATGAAAAAAATTATCACTATTATTATATCAACTATCTTCTTTTTTTCAAGTATGACTAATACTTTTGCAAAAGAATGATATATAGAAAAATTACTTGACTTAAATTACTGACTTGAGGAACATAATTTGGAACTTGCAAAAATAAATGAAATTACTTTTTCAAATCCAGAATATAATAAAATATACAATCAATTAATTATAAGTGATAGAATATTAAAAGATGAATTTATAAAAAAATATAGAAAATGAGAATATACTTATTATCAATTTAATTGAATAGTATCTAGTTATAAAAATTTTATATATAATACTAATAGATTTTTTTATTATTTGAAAATAGAAGAACAAAATAATAATTATGAAGAAATGGATAAAGCAATAAAAAATAGTTTTTTGAATATGAGAAGTAGTTTTATAAAAATGAAGAACTTAGTAAAAAAAACATATTAAAAACTAAAATATCAAAAAATCAATATTTTTGTTTATAATTTTTGCATAATAAAAATTAGTGTGATAAAATAGATTAATAATTTACTTATTAATCTATTTTTAATATGTTTTCAATATTTGAAAAGAAAAAAAACTTTAAATATGAAATATTAGCTGCATCAATACTAGTAATAACTGTATGGATTTATTTTTTTCATGGATGAAGTACTAGCTTATTTTTATTTATGGCTGCTATTATATGATTGTATATGGCAATAAATATTTGAGCTAATGATATAGCAAATAATATGTGACCAGCTGTTTGATCATGAGCAATAAATATAAAATGAGCTTTAATCATTGCTGCAATATTTGAGGCTGCATGAGCTATACTAGCTTGATGAGACGTAGTAAATACTATTAGTAAATGAATAATAGATCCTACGCTAATTCCTGATGTAAGTCAATTTCTTGCTATTATGATGGCTACACTTGCATGAGCTGCATTATGGGTTAATATTGCAACATATTTCAAGGCGCCAGTATCTACTACACATTCTATAGTATGATGATTAGTTTGAGCTTGAATAACTGCCGTATGAACAAGTATAGTAAACTGGAATCAAATATGGCAAATAGTTGCTAGTTGGGTAATTTCACCAATTATGTGAGGAATAATATCAGTAATATTATTATTATCAATTAGAAAAAATATTCTAAAAAAAGATGATAGATGAGAAGCTGCAAAAGTTTGGGTACCTATATATATTTGAGCAATGGTGTGGGCATTTGCAACATATATGTTAGAAAAATGATTACATCAAGTACTTAATTGAACTGATTTCGAATTATTAATAAAACCTGAAATATCATTATTTGTAGGATATGTAATATGAGTGTTAACATTTATAATACTTAGAATCTATTATAAAAAAAGATCTGCATTTTTTAAAAATTCAAAAGATTTTATTAATGAATTATTTAATATTCCACTAATCTTTGCTGTAGCTCTATTATCATTTGCTCACTGAGCAAATGATGTAGCAAATGCAATTTGACCTTTATCTGCAATAAATGATACTATAAAAAATCATATATCTGCTTGATGAGTAGTTAAAATCGAAACTTGGGTAATTCTAATATGATCTATGGGGTTAGTTTTATGACTAGCAGTTTTTTGAGCTAGACTTATAAAAACAGTTTGAAATGAAATAACAAAACTAAACCAAATCAGGGCATATTGTGTAGCATTATCAGCTGCTATAACTGTAATAGTTGCATCAGCATTATGATTACCAGTAAGCTCTACTCATATAGCTCTTGGTTGAGTATTTGGTATATGATTAATCAGACAACATATAAAAAGAAAAAAAGGTAATAATAAAGAATATATTGATCTTTGAATGATAAAAAATATTGCATTAGCTTGGATAATTACACTTCCAGTATCTGCATTTATTGCCTGAATATCTTACTTAGTAATTATACAATTTTAATTTTAAATTTTTATGATAATATTTTTGACTTAAAAAAAATATTATGATAAAATTTCTATATAATAAACAAAAACAAAAAATACTTATTAACTTTTATTAAAAATGAAATCTACTTACAATACAAAATTACAAGATTTTGAACCTATCAGTTTATCTGAATTAAATGCTAAAGCTAGCTTTTTAAAAAGAATTGATAAAAAATTCTTATTAAATGCCGATCAATTTGCAGAAGTATTATGAGAATTAAAAAATGATTTCAAAGTACTAGAAATAAAAGGTAAAAAAATATTTTCATATGACAATATTTATATGGATAGTGATGAATATCTATTTTACAACCAACATCAAGATAAAAAAAATTCTAGAACTAAAGTAAGAACAAGATATTATTTAGATTCAAACACAGCTTATTTTGAATACAAACAAAAAGTAGACTGAGTAACAAATAAATATAGATATGAATTTCCATCTGAAGAACATGGTTTCATGACAAAAGGTAAAAAAAGATTTTTCGAATGAGTGTGGCAAAGTATTTACAATGAAGATAGAGCTCCTAAGATATCTCCATCTATACAAACAAAATACAAAAGAATTACTTTAGTTAAAAATGATTGATCTGAAAGATTAACTATAGATTTTGATATAAAAACTCAAGATTTAAGAGATAAAAAAAGTAAAGAAATAGATTTAAAAAATCTAGTAATAATAGAAAGTAAATCATTAAATAAAGAATGTGATAGTGCTAAAATAATGGGAAAACACAATATAACAGAAGCTAAATCATGTAGTAAATATTCTCTATGAGTAGTATATTCTGGAATAGCAAAAAAATATGATACTTTCATCGAAACAATGGAAAAAATAAAAGAAATCAGACTAGAAACAGTTAAAAATAGAAAAAGAATAGCAAAAGTAAAAAACACAAAAAAAATAAAAGAAACAACAGAAGAAAATAAAAGTAATTTCGTAAAAAAAGAATTACAAATATCTATAGTATGAGAAAAAAATAATCCATTCATAACAAAAGCACTTAAGGTATAATTTAAGTGCTTTTTGATAAATAAACTCTATCCTGAATCCTTTCTCTTAATTAAGAGAAAGGGGCTACAAATTTAAAAAAATCCTCAAAAACGAGTAGTTCGAGGAAGAAAAATTATTTTGATAGGAGCTTACATAAGTAAGTGACTGAGAAATAATTTTTCTGACGAAGAAATACGAAGTTTTTCAGGATTTTTTTAGGATTTTTTTTAGTGTATATGATAATGACCGTTTTCAGTATCACTTACCACAATCTTATTTTGAAATGCTATTACTCTTTTTTTCAATTTATTTACTATATTTGAATCATGAGAAGCCATTATAACTGTTTTACCATCAGAATTAATATCTAGAAATATATCCATTATTTCCTTTGCTGTTTCTGGATCTAGGTTTCAAGTTGGTTCATCTCATATAATTATTTGTGGATCATGAACCAAAGCTCTAGCTATAGCTACTCTTTGTTTTTCTCATCAACTTAGTTCATAAATAAACTTGTCTTTTTTTATTAATAGTCATACTTTTTCTAATGCTTCTGGGACTTTTTTCCTAATTATTGCATCTGAGTAACCACATACCTCCATGGCAAAAGCTACATTTTCATAAACTTTTTTTGATTCTAATAATTTGTAATCTTGAAATATTACTCAGATAGATCTCCTATAATTGAGCAAACTATCTTCTGTCATACCTTTGTATAATGACTGATTATTATCCAAAATAATATCTCATCTCATAGGTCTGAAGTCTCAAATCAAAGCTCTTATCAAACTAGTTTTACCACTACCAGAATAACCAATAAAAAATACAAATTCTCATTTTTTTATCTCTATATCTACATCTTTTAAAACTGTTTTATTTCAAAATGTTAGAGTGATATTATCTATTTTCATAAGTATTATGTTTATAATAAGTAATTTTTATTAGTTTAATTGTTTTATGATTTTTTGCAAAAATAAAAAAATTGAAATATATAATAATTTTAATAATACTATTTTTTAAAAATTTTAGCAAAAAAGATAATTTTTTTATAGATGTGAGTTTTTCAGTATTTCCTTAAAATAATAAAATTATTAAAAATATTAAACAAACTATTATAGGCTGGTGAATCAAATAAATAATAAATGACTTTTTTCATAAATATTCTAGTATTTTCTCTAAAATATTTTTGTGATTTTTTAGTTTAAAAATATTTAATTTATCAATATCATTTAAATATAATGCAAAACTATATCATAGTAACATTATTCAAAAATATGGAATAATAGGATAATAATCTGATGATGTAAATCAAGGATACATAAATCACAAGAAAAATAAATGAGTATTTTGAATAATAGGTATAAAATAAACTCAATATATTATGATAATTATTCATAATATTACATTATAATACCCTAATCTACGAAAAAATAACATAAATAAAAAACTAAGTGAAAAATAATGTAATATACCAAATCTAATATAAAATTCATTATTTAACAAATAAGTTATAATAGTAATAGAACAAGCAAATATAGCTAAAATTGTACTTATTTTTAAGTATTTTTTTGTTATATTGTTAGAGTATTTTTTTTCAGCTAAACAAAACGATATTCACGCAATAAGTATAAATAATATAACCGATATTTTTCATACTATAAACCAAAAAGTATCAGAAAAATTTAAAAATCATATATCAAAAGTATAAACTAGTGAATAATTAAAATGAAAAAGAACCATTAATACAATTGCTATTCATCTGAATATATCAAGTTTTTCTAATCTCATTTTTTTTTATTAAAATAATATAATGTTGTATGTCTTGTTTTCTAATCAAAATAACCAATTCAATCTTTTAAATGATATTATAGTATCTGGACTATAATTTTCATTTTATAAATTGTATATTTCATAAATTATACTTATAGAGTTATTTTAACAAAAATATTTTTAATTATTTTATATAAATTATTCGTTCCTAATCAAATAATTATATTTTCAGTTTTTATCAAAAAAAACTATAAATTAGCTTTTTTTCATTTTTGAAATACTATTGCAAAAATATTATTATAATAATTACAAATGTTACACGAAATAATAGAAAAAGTAATAGAGCATCATCCTGATTTCACTTATAATGAAGTAAAAGAATTATGTGAAGATTTTTTGAATGAACAGGACCCAAAAATAAAGGAAGAAACAAAGTATAAGAGACTAAATAAATACTTAGAAAAAGAATTTGAAATGGGTGAAATGCATGTAAAAAAAGAAGCAGACAAAGAGTACAGTCTAGATACTATACCTAAATATTTGTTCGCAGGTAAATCTCAAATAGCATCTAGTCTCATAACTATAAAAGAATTAACTAAAAATATAGAAAAAACAGAGCTTTTTCATAAAGCAAATTTCAAGATAAATAACACAGATAAAGTAGCTCTAATATGAAAAAATGGTTGTGGTAAAACAACTCTTTTAAAAATGATTATATGAGTAGAAGAAATAAATGATGGTAGCATAGAATTGGCTTCAGGATTAAAAATATGATATCTTTCTCAAGACTTGTTCTGGAAGTCAAAAGACAATACTTTAAGACAAGAAATGCTAGAAATATTTCCAGAAATAAATGAAAAAATAAAAAGATTAGAAGAACTGAAAGACCAACCCCTAACCCCCTCCTTAGTAAGGAGTGGGAATAACTCAAACTGGGAAGAAATAGAAAAATTGAACAAAGAATTAATTGAATTGGATTGATTCAAAAAACATATTTTACAGCTAGAAATACTGAAATATTTTTGATTTACTGATGCTCAACTAGATTTCAATGTATTACAATTATCTGGAGGAGAACAAACAAAGGTACAAATAGCCAAATTTTTGATACAGGAAGTAGATATATTGGTACTTGATGAACCTACAAATCACTTGGATATAAATGGTATTGTGTTTCTGGAAAAGTTTTGTAAAAACTGGAAAAAAGCAATTTTATCTATCTCTCATGATATCAGATTCATAAACAATACTTCTAGTAAAATAGCAGAGATATCAGGAAAAAAAATACATAATTATCCTGGTAATTATGAACAATATTTGATAGAAAAAGAAGCAAATTTCAACAAAGAAATGAAAGACTATGAAGACCAACAAAAAGAAATACAAAGACAAACAGATTATATAAACAGATTTAGAGCAAATAGTGCAAAAGCTACAAGTGTACAAAGTAGAATAAAAGCATTAGACAAAGTAGAAATACTAGATATGCCTGAAAATGAAGCAAAAGTAAAAACTATACAAATTCATCTAGAAAAAAGACTTCCAGAGATAATTATGAAACTATACGATGTAGAAGTATGATATACAACTCCAATAGTAAAAATGCCAGAATACTTAGAAGTGTATAAAAGTGATAAAATATGAATAATCTGAAAAAATGGTGCTTGAAAATCAACATTTTTAAAAACTATTCTATGAGAATTAAAAGCATTGAATGGTAAAGTAGATATAAATGAGCATTTAACAATTGGTTCTTATTCTCAAGTATTAGAAAATCTAGATATGGAAGCTAGTATAATAGATGAATTAAAAAAGGATTTCGATAATGAAAAACATATTCGTACTATTTTGTGATGATTGCTTATCACTTGAGAAAAAGTAGAACAATTCATAAAAACTCTATCATGATGAGAAAGAGCAAAAGTGGCACTGACTAAGATGCTACTAGTAAAACCACATATAATCGTTATGGATGAGCCAACAAATCACCTAGACTTGCACTCAAAAGAAGTAATAAAAGAAATGCTAGATTGATTTCATGGAACTACGATAATAGTATCACATGACAGAGATTTACTACAAAGTGTTTCAAACAAAGTATGGCTAATAAGAGATGGATGACTAGATGTATTTACTGAGCCTGAAAAGTGATTTGCAGAAGTATTTGGGGGATAAAATATAGCTCTGGTGACAAATATTTGTTAACACTTTTTTATTGCATTATATAACCATAAATCTAGTTATTATATATTTTTATATTTCGTTTATTTTGATAATATTATATAATACTCATGCATAATAATATAAATAAGTACATGTACTTATACATAGTAATAAATCGCTTTTCTAAAGGCGATTTTTTATTGTTGAAATATTTTTTAAGTAAATATAATTTTCTTATTATTAATATTTATCTATAATATTTAAAATTATTTAATAATTATAAAAAAATGATTATAAAAGTAAGATGAATAATAATTAAAGAAAATAAAATTTTTCTAGTAAAAGATTTTGGATCTTGAAAATATATGTTACCAGGCTGAAAAATTGAAAAATGAGAATGAATTATTGAAGCACTAAATAGAGAAATAAAAGAAGAGACATGAATAAACGCAAAAATATGAGACTATATTTGATTTAAAGAATATATAAGTAATAAAAATGAAATTACTATTCAATATTTATTCAAAATAAATAATATTTTTGATTTTGATAATATAATTAGGGAGAATTGCAGTCATTGTCACGAATGGAGTGAAAGTTGATTTTTTAGTTTTGACTTTATTTATAAAAATAAACTTGATATTCCTCTAGATTTAAAAGAAATATATGATATATCCTTGAATTGATGAGTATATAATTATTTTTTATAAAAAAAATTGACTTCACTTAGTGTTTTGATATTATGATATGGTTCTTTTTCTTTAACTAGTTAGGGGTACGAAATGAAATCTCATTTTTATGACATCATTTGTCCGATACTATTGCTTATTAGTACGATTTTGATTTACTTAGGAATGATGTTCCAAGTAAATTCAATTGACTTACTAATTGGGTTCTCATTAGCTTTTTTAATCAACCATTTCCTATTTTGGAAATTTTTAAACAAAGAGGATTCCACTAAATATGCTATTTTGTATTCTTTTTCACTATTTTTAGCTTTTGTTTTGATAACAGTGAGTTATGAATTTTTGGAAAATTTCGAAAATATTGCATTTTATAGTTTTTGCTTTTTAATCGGGGCAATATCTGTAATAGCTGAGAATTTTCTCGTAATAAAAAAAATTAAAAGAGATAACAATGTTCAAGAAAAAAACACATTTTGCATTGAAGCATAAACAAAAAAGGGGATATTTAAAAAGCTGTAGGTTATTAAAACTACAGCTTTTTATGTATATTAAATGATTCTAGTCTTTGCTTTTATCACCTGATTTTTCTAGATATGAGTTTTTTATACATTCCTTATGCTAGTAAATCAGGATATGTTTTTTTAATAGATTTTTCAATAATTCTTCTTACCTCATTTTCCAAATTTGCTCTTAATTCTTTTATTTGTTTCTTTAATTCTATTTTTTCATCAGTAACATTATCTGTGTTTAGCTTTATATTTTCAAGTTCCTCTTTCTCAGACAAATCAATATTTTTATATGAAAGAAAATTAGTAATCAACTTTTCTCTATTTAATATAAAATACGCTTCTTGTTTAAAAGTATCCCACTCTGCTATTCAATTTTCATTCCAACTTTGATGTTTTATATAATTTACAAATTCTTTCCAAAAATCATATGTATAAACATGAGGTAATTGCTCTTTATTTCAATCATATTTTGTAACTAAATCTTTTAACTTTTCAGATAAATCTCTTTCTAATTGTTCTAGTTTTAATAAATCTTTTACTAGCTCTTGTGATATAATTTCTGGTATTTGCTCTGATTCTACAGTATAAGGTGCTCATCAATCCTTTAGAATTGAAAAGTCAAATATTCTTTTTGAATTATCAATAAAAATAAATACTAGTTGTTTTTTTTCTTTGTTTATACTTAAACCTTTTATATCAGGAAATTTATTTATTTCTTGTAATAATTTAATTGATTCAGATCTTTCATAAATATCTTGAGATTGTGTTTTTGCATGTAATTGAAATTCATCTTTTGATGAAAATGTATGAGTAATAAATTTTCCAGTCCCGTAATGCGATTCACATCAACCAGGTACTGTAGGAATAATTTCTCAATTTTCTCATAGGAAATCTCTATCAAGAGATAAAATATTATATCAAGCTTTACCCAAAAACATTTCCATTTCTAAAATATGTTTGAAATCAATACCTGATTTTTGAGCAATTGAATAAAGAGTATAATCATCAAATGTAGATGCAGCCATCATTTCACCATATATACCACGAATATCTTGAAATAACCATTTTAAATCATCTATCAAATTATCAACTCATTGATAATCATGAATACTAGTAAGTTTATCTTCAGTTTCTTTATGATATACCTTTACAGCTGGATATGGTAGATTATTATTCCAATCTCGAAAACTTGCTGGATTTGTACCTCAAAAATTTGAGAAATCATATGTTTCTAGTATGAAAAATACTTTTTTGTTAAGTTTTTTATCTGCATAATCAACTAAATCACTAATTAATGTATTCAACATATTACAATCATTATTTTTACGGAAACCGTGCGCTAAATCTATTCTAAAACTATCTACTCAAAAATTTACCAAACGATAAAGCTCGCTTTTGTATGTATTCATCCAATATTCATAATTTTTTTGTTCTTGAACATTACCTTGTCTATTTCAATAATCTGGTAAAATCTGATCTTGTGTAGTTGAAAGAAAATTTCAATCTCTATCATTTACTTGTTTAATAATTATTCTTTGTCATTCGTCGAAATGATGAAGTACTCAATCGTATTTTAATACTGCTTCTTCATCTCCTAAATCTGGTTCTACTTCAAAATAATAATAATTTTTATAATTTTCTTTAGTAACATATTCTGGAGCTCTCCAAGAAAAGAAATTAATCATATATTTTGCTCACTGTTTATGTGCAGTATTTATACTATTAATAATTTCTTCATCATTTAAATAATATCTAATATATTCTGCTCATTGAGGTGAGAATATATTTCAATAGCTATCATTTAATTCAATAGATTCTCAATCTTCAGTAGTAAATATTTCATGTTTTGTAGAATATCACAAAGGAATAGTTACATCAAATTCATTATTTTTAATTCTCAAATGTATCAATCTTCATACAACTTTTGCTGATACTATTTCTAAATCACTATCTATATGTAATTTATCACGCAATTTTTCTATAAATACTTTTAATTTCAATGGATTTTGTTCAAATTCACCATTCCATTTTTCAAGAATTTCTACATAAGGTAATCCATGTATAAATTTGGATGAATTTGAAGTTTCCATAATATGTAATGGATAATAACATAAGTTATCTTTTGGCTTGTATTCCTTTTCTAATAAATCTTGTATTTTTTTATAATTAGCTACTACATATTCTTTATTAACAGTTATTATTCATGATTTGAAATCAATATTTGCTGCTAGATTTAAAAGATTTGATGCGAATATGAATCATAAATTATTTTCTTTTAATTTAGGTGGTAATTTATCTTGAGGATTCAATACATATCTAACCATTGATGATGTATAATTCATAAAATCAGAATCAAGTATAGATTGAAGATCTTCTTCAATAATATAACAATTTTCAGCACTTGGTAATTTATTCATATAGATTTATTATTTCTTAAACAATTGTATTAAATGTATTATTCTAATCTAAAAATATTAGCTTATATAATACTAGATTAATATTAATAATTGTCAATATAATAATTATTTTCATTTGTTTTAAATATAGGCTTAATCAAAATTTTGATGGATTAGAACCTTAGTACTTTATTATTATAACTATATTTTTTCTTTCTCCACCAAAATTTAGATTAAGCCAAATTATGCCAATTCACATTATTTATGATTTTAAGATTATTATTTGACTAATATTACAATATTAATAATATACAATTCCATTAATATAAATGAAAAAGGAGAAAAAATGGTAATTGTAAAATCTCTTTTATTAGAAAGATTTCTTTCAAAAGAAAGTGCACATTACGACCCATTAGCTGTAGCATTATACAATCGCATAAATAATTCTGAAAAGAAAAAAGATTAGTTAATTACAGTTTTTGATAAAAGACTATGGAGTTATCCATAGTCTTTTGAAATTATAAAAATAATTAAAAAAGAAATACAATGTACAAGAAAAAAACAAATATTACTTGGAAGAATAAACAAAAAAGGAAGTATTTAAAAAGCTGTAGGTTTATAAAAACTACAGCTTTTTATTTTATTTCTTATCCAATACTTCTATTTTATATTCATGATTTTTTGATTTCATCAAATATTTATTTCATATTTCATATTCTTTTATTACTTTTCATTTAGTATCAAAAATCAGATTATATCATTTATCTAGTATTTTATCTGGATTATTTGATTTGATATTAGAATACAAATATTCCAAACTATTTTGAAGATATTTGAGATTATATTTCAGCTTTTTATCTATATTAAATGATTCCAATTTTTGCTTGTATCACCTGATTTTTCTAGATATTTGAAGTGGTAGATTTTTTGATATATATTTTAATTCTTGTTTATATTTATCTCTGAAATCAAATATTAAATTGTTAATATATTCATAATCTGAATCTAGATTTTCTCTAAATTCATCATATATATCTATTAGTATTTTGGATGCTTCAGATGGAGTTTTGCACTCAAAACACGACACCATATCAAGTATAGATTGATCAACTGTATGTCATACTGCTGTCATTACAGGTATTTCATATTCACAAACCAATTTACATAATTCATAATCATTGGTCCAATTTATCCCATCACTACCTCATCATCATCTAATAATAGCTACTAGATTGAAATCATATTTTTCTCTCACTAAACTGATTTTTTTTAGTTGTTCTAGTACTTGAATACTTGCTTTTTCACCATGTACTAGAGATTTGAAAACTGTTAGATTAAATTTATATCATGATTCTTTTAAAATAGTCTCAAAATCTCTAAATCATTCGCTTTTATCTCAAGTTATAACAGCAATATTAAATGTAGGAGTTCATATATCTCTAGATTTATTATTGTAAAAAATTCATCTTTCTTTCAAATCTTTGATTGTTTCCTTTTTCTTTTTTTCTAGTCATCATACAAAAAAATCAGTATTTATATGCATTACATTAACTGAGAAATTGTATGTTTTATGAAATGTTGGTCTAATTGTTAACATTAGTTTTTTTCACACCAATTCTTGAATATTCCATATATTTACTTCTCTCAAAAAACTAGTCATCACGCTAGGATTAAATATATTTGCCTTTGCTACATCGACTATTTTTCATTCATCTATTTCTACCAATTCCATATAATAAAACTGCCTATTTTGTTTAATAGACTTAACTTCTGCTTCTATAATATAAGCATGGTATCATATTATCTCATCAAATTGTGATTTAACAATATCTAGAAATTCGGACAATTTCAATACTGGAGTTTCCATTATATTACATCTTTAGAATCTATTTTATCATCCAATTCTTTCAATTTTGAATTACAAAAATTATACAGTTTCTTAGCTTCTTCTTGCAATTTAATCAATTGGTCTACATCTATTACTTCTTCTTTATCCAAGATATTTGAAATCTCTTGCAATCTATTATATGAATCTTTAAAATTTTGTTTTGTTGCCATTTTTGTTTGTTTTAGATTTTATTTATGTAATGTGAACTAATGTTCTATCCCATCCCCTCGTAGCTCGGTACTTCCCTTTGGCCCTAAAGGATACACCTTCGGATAAAAGGGAAGAAATAATTTTTTCTGCCCCTTTTAGGGGAAGTCCCCGCAGGGGGAAGGGGTAAAACTAAAGTACACAATTATTATTTCTATTAAAATTATACTCTTAATAATCCACGAAATCATCTAACACCAAAGTATGATTCTGCACCATTGTGGTATACAAAAACTGTATCATATCTATAGTCTGCAAATATTGCTCATCATAATTTTCTGATTTTTTCTGGTGTTTTTAGCCAACTAGAAGTTTTGGTATCAAAATTTCCAAGTTTTTGTAATTCTCTATATTCTTCTTCATTTAATAATTCTATTCATATTTCTTGTGCCATATCTATTGCTGTATTTTTTGGTTTGAATTCTTTTCTAGTTTCCAATGCTTCCCTATCATAGCACATACTTCTACGAGCTTTTGGAGTTTCTATAGCACAATCACAAAAAATATATTCTCAAGTATTTTTATCATATGCTATCACATCTGGCTCTCAATCAGTATTTTCCATTTCATTCAATACATATAATTTAGATGGATTTGATTCTAATTTTTCTTGTATTTTAGTCCACTCTATATCTATATGACGATTCATATTTTTTTCAAAACGACTTTTTAAAACTTTAAATATCTCTAATGTTTGTTCTGGAGATAATATATTATTATTTTTCATAAATATCTGTTATAAATATATTTTTTTCATTAAATAATCCAATTTATCCATATTTTCTTCATTTTTTTCTGATGCAAATTTAGAAACTCCTTCAAACACATTTTTTATTTATATATTCTACGAAATTGGCATAATCTAAATTTTACTTTTTTTCACAAGCTCTTTTTAAGCGATCCATTACTGCTAAACCTATTCATTTTTCTTCAAAAGTTTCACAAAATACTAAATCTAATCAATACTTATCAACTTCTCTCAATATGTTAAATAAATTTTTAGATATATCTGTCATTTTTTTACGACTTCATAATAAAAAGACTTTATCTATATTATTATATTTATCATGAGTTTCTAATGTCGCTATTACTCCAATCTTATTTCACAAATATTTATATTTTTTAATTAATAATTCAATATCATCTGTTAATGGATTAAATAAAAATAAATTTGTATCAGGTGCATAATGACGATATTTCATTCATGGACTTTTAATTATATTTTCTTGACTTTCTCATTTTAAATTAGGGTGTAATTGAATATTAGGTAAAAGTTCTCTTAATTCCTCTAATGAGACTCCTCATGGTCTTAACAATATTGGTGGAGAAACAGTTATATCAATAACAGTTGATTCAACTCAAATTATTGTTTCTCATCAATCTAAAATATAATCTACTTTGTTTAATAAATCATCTTTTACATGAGAAGCTTTAGTAGGACTTGGTTTTCAAGATAAATTTGCTGATGGAGCAGCTATAGGTACATTTGCAATTTTTAATAATTCTATTGCAATAGAATTATTAGGTATACGAATAGCAACTGTATCACTTCAAGCAGAAACTTCATTTATCACACTATCACTCTTTTTAAAAACAATTGTTAATGGACCTGGCCAAAACTTTTTAGCTAATTCATATGTGATTTTAGGTATTTCTATAGCGAGAGTTGTTAATTTATCAATATTATCAATATGTACTATAAGAGGATTATCTGAAGCTCTTCATTTTATTTCAAAAATTCTCATAATAGCATCCTTATTATAAATATTTGCTCACAATCAATAAACAGTTTCTGTAGGAAATGCTACAACTCATCCATTTTTAATAATACTAGCTGCTTTTTTAATATTTTGTTTTAACATAATTTATATTTTAAGGATTACAATGCAAACATTCTCAGGGATCTGCATAATTCCCATATTTTTCTATTTTTACTTTTTGTGTAAATTTACACTTACTACAAGTATGTATTTCATATATAGGTATACTAGTTGGTAATAAACATAATCAACAAGCTAATCATCATTCTATATCTGTTATAGTAAATCAAGGTGTTCAACATTTAGGACATTCTAAATTAATATTTTTTAATAAATCTTTTACAGAAAGTTCTATATTTTTCATACGAGTAGGATTTCTATTAGCCCTCATATCAGTTTCTATATAAGCCTTTTTTATAAACGGTAAAGATAATATTTTATAAACTGATTTTTCTAATTCAGACTCATTATTTATATCCTTATCTATAAAAAACCTACTATTTTCTTTTAAGCGAACAATTATACCATGTCCTGGAAAACCCCAATCTTTTGATGTTTTAATAACATCTTCTATACTTGTAATATATTTACCATTAACATTTGTATCTGGACTAAGGTGATGTCATATAATTTCAAGATTATTTTTTCTATCAATAATTAATGTAAGCTCAAAATTTGAATTAATTAATGGTAATCAATAATGAGATCAAAAGCTTCATTCACTAGAAATACCTAAATCACATCAGGATATATCCATTGCATAGTTGATTTTTAATCTAGCTGCATCTAGCATATCTCCTGTTCTTTTAATTTCCCTTGTAAAAGTACCAAATATATCAGTATTAAAATCTTTTAATACAAAACAACTTACTCATAATTCTTTTTCTAAAAGAGGTTTAATTACAACTTCTTTTTGATGCATAGTTGCAATAACTAAATTGCGGTTTTTAAAATAATTAGTCATTTATATATTTATAAAAATATTTATAATATTATATAAGCTTTGAAAATATTACAAGGGGAAATGCTTGGAATTAAAATTCTTTAACTTAACTTCTCAATTTCTCAACTCATCAAAAAATTATCACCACTTACTACATTTTTACCAGTCTTACTTTATAGTTCTTTTCTTGCATTTTTAGCTATTTTTCATCATTTTTTTGCAGGGATTTTGTTCTGAAAGATTCATTTCTTTATAATATATATTAAATAACTCAACTAATAATTCAAAATTATAAAATTTCCGTATAAATAAATTTTCATAATTTTTTAGCAAATATTTATTTGATTCTACTAAAAAAATCAAGCTTTGTTCAAAAACCTGATTTTCTTTTTCATTAGCAATAAAAATATTATCATATATTTTTACATGATTTTTAGGAGTTTTAAATCTAAACATTGATTTAAAACATTTTTTAATACAATTTAACATATAAAATTATAAATCAAATAAACTTATCTGATCAGTATTTTCAAAAAAATCAGGGAAAGTTATTTCTCAATTTTTTATAACTAATTTTGAAACATTTACACTTTTATACCATCTTCAATTATAATTTTTAAAAATTTGTTTACTTTTTAACCTTTCGTAAATAGGTTTAATTCAATGCAATATTTTTCAATTATTTAACTCTAATATAATTAATCAACAGTTTTTAATGTTATCAACTTTTTTGTATCAATTTTCCTTATTATATCATTTTATTATAGAAATATAGTTTGATATTATTCTTCAATGTGTAAATACTATAATATTATTATTTTTTTCATCTAATGATTTTATGAATTTTTCTAATCTTTTTCAACATTCATAATTTGATTCTCAATCATCAACTAAATCCCCCCAACATTCATCATCTATATGTTTTCATTCATTAATTCACAAATATCTCTCCCTTAATTCTTTCTTTTTGATAATATTATTTGTCATACAGGATATTTGAGCAGTTCTATATCATCTTTCTAAATCAGATGAATATATAACAGCAAATTTTTTCCCTAATAACTTCAAAAACAAAAAAAATGATTGAATATATCAAACTAAACAAAGTTTTGAATCTCAGTGTCATTCAACTATTTTTTGTGTATTAGCAATACTTTTTGCATGACTAAAAATATAAATTAACATATTTATAATTTAGTATTAACTCAATTATTATTTATATATTTTCTTTTTTCATTTATTTTTATTTTGTTTCTAATTTCATTTTCTAAATTAATTCATAACATTTCAGATAGTCATAATAAAAATATTGTTACATCAGCCAATTCCTCTCAAATATTAGTTTCTTTTCTATAATATGCTCTGTTTGCCTCAGCTAATTCTTCATAAATAAAACAAAATTCTTTATGAATATCTGTTGTATTAAATCATTTTTCCATTTTATTATTAAATATAGTATCTTGTAGTTTTTTTAAATCAATCATAATAAATTAATTACTTTTTAAAACAATTTGATTATATTTATTTTTTAAAAAAATCAAATAATAAAACTCTATAAAAATATAGAGTTTTTCGCTTAATAGTAAATAAAAAAATGGTGGAACAACCCAGTGATGGGTCGAAAATCATTATATTTACCGTGCTTTGAGTTTCCTGAAGAATTAGAGAGAACTTTAGGAAAATTGAGAAAATTGATTGTGTAAAAATTTATAAATCAAATAAACTAATTTGTTCAGTATTTTCAAAAAAATCTGGAAAAGTTATTTCTCAATTTTTTATAACTAATTTTGAAACATTTATACTTTTATACCATCTTCAATTATGATTCTTTAAAATTTGTTTATTTTTTAATCTTTCATAAATTGATTTTAATCAAAATAATACATTTCAAGAATCTGTTTTATTTTTTAAAATAGCTGATAGTCATCAAACTATATTATCTATAAAAGAAATAATTATTTTTGTTTCATCATTTCTTTCTTTCATTCATCTATCATCAATACTACAATTTTCACAAATATTACAGTAATTTCTAAATTCTCATTTTGTAATTCTTCAAAAATCAATTTTTCTTCAATGATGTTCATATCAATCAAAATAAAAATTTTTAATTATAATTGGACTTTTATCTCAAAATAATAAATGAGCTCATCATTTAAATCAAATACGAAAAGTTGTTTCTACACGATCTGCATAAGATAGAGGAAAATTAGTCATATTTTCATGATTATCTGGAATATGTAATAAAACAAATTTACATCAATATATTCATTCTATAGTCAAAAATGGTTCATAGTTTTGTTCATAAATATCTTTTTTATTCCAAAAATGTATATCTGTTTTAGCTTCACTTTCCTTGTTTATAAGTAAATGAGAAAATAAACTTAAATTATTTCTAACTATTTTAGCATTAGTTGTATTAAAATCTTTCAAACATCAAGCAAACTTAACATCTTTATTTTTATCAGTTTTATGTTTTTCTTTAATATCTTTTAAATGTTCTATAATTTCAATTTTTTTATCAACTGGCATAAAAAATATTCAATGCCAATATTCATTAACTGAATCATCTCATTTAAATTCATCATGCCAAACTTCATATTCTCTCATTTTAAAATAATTAAATTTTATTCATTTATTATTTTTTTAATTAAATCAGAAATTTTTTCATCTTGAAATTGAGATTCAAACCTAATTTTTATTCAATCATTAAAAAACATTTCTGCATGTTTAATTTTTTGTTTTTCTTCTTCTCTTAAAGACTCTTCAGTTGTATTTTTAGTTTCAACTACAAAATAAAGTTTTTCTTCTCATCATTCATAATTTAAAACATAAGCAAAATCAGGAGAATAAGTTTTTCATCATGCAACTGGAATTTTTATTGAATTCTTTGGAATTTTACTAAATACTACAACTTCTGTAATATTTTTTGTAATATTTTCTTTTTCTAAATCACTATCATAAAACAATTCTTCAAACATATAATTATCTGCAACTTTTTCATCTGAATAATAAACTCAAATATCTCAAGATTTAACACTTTTATAAATATTTCAATGAATATCAGTTAATTTTGTAGGATGAATACTATTTCATACTTTATGATATTCTATTGAAAATTTATCTATAGAATTATGTAATAAATAAATATTAAATCTTTGTTTTATTGATCTTATAGTAGAATTATTTAAATAGTTATTAATCTCAATTTTTGATTCTATAATAGCATTATGAAGTGTTTTAATATTTATATTTAACTCAAAAGATAAATTTTTTAAAAACTCAGTATAAGTCATAGTTGAAATTTTAACATTACTTTTTCAAGTTTTAATTGATTCTCTAACAACTGCTTCATTATTTACTATTCATAATTCAAGGACTTTTTCACTTACTTCATTATTATTAAAAGTTTTTTCATATAATTTTAAAAATCTGCATAATAAAGTTTTAAATTCTTCTTCTTTATTAAATTTATATTCTAAAATAACTTTTTGATTTAATTTTTCCCATAAATCTTTTAAAACTGGATACTTTTCAGTCCTCACAGATACTTTGTTCTTTCTATCACTTTCTTTTCTAATTTTACTAGAATCAACTCATCCAAAAATAAGTGGATAATTTTTCTTAATATATTCAAATCATCATTCTAAAAATTTTCTTGCAAAATCTATTACTTTATCTTCCATAATAAGTTTTTGCATTAATTCATTTTCTTCTATTTTATAAACCTCAACTATTTTATTTATCATTTCATTAGATAAAATTTCAACAACTTGTTCACGAGAAAATCATCAAGATTTTTCGTTTATTTCATTTTTTAATTTATCTATAAAATCACTTTCTGTAAAATCTACAAAATAATCAAGATAAAATTGTTCTTCTTTTACTCTATTTCAGTATTCATTTACTGGAAGTCTTAATCATCTTCAAACTTCTTGAAGTTTAGAAGTTTCACTTCAACTACTTCTTAATTTACATATTTGAAAAACATTTGGATTATCCCATCATTCTCTCAAAGTCCATTTAGAAAATATAAATCTTCTTGGATTATCTAAAGAAAGTAGTGTTTCTTTATCATGAAGTATTTCATTTACTTCATTTTCAATTGCTTCATCTTTTTCAGAATTATCTTTTGAAAAATATCATCCATGAGATTTTGAGATATCTATTAGTGTTTTTTCTAAATATCATTTATAAAATTCATCTTTTTCACTTTTTAAAAGTTCTTTTATTTCAAACTCAATGTATTTTTCTACAGTTTGCTTTATATATCAATCTTCATTTCTATACTCATCAATATTATCAATAAAAAATAATGTTAATGGTTTTATTTTAACATCTCTCGTTAAAAATTCTTTTTCTAATCTAAAATGATTTTTTATAGTTTTTTGTATCATATTTTCTCATAGAGTTTCACTATAAGAATATGGATTTAATTTATCTCATTTTTTTAATTCTAATCAATTTGATAAAACAACCTTAGTTGTATTTAAGTTTTCAATTAATAAATCAGACATTTCACCATGAATTTTATCTAAACTTTCTTTTTTAGTTATTTTAAAAGTTTTTTTCTTATCATTTTCTATTAGTTCAAAACTTGCTTCTTTTCAGTCTGTAGAAATAAGTTTTACTATTGCATTTTTTCAAGATTCAAATTCTGTAATATGACCTATAACTCATTTTACTAGATTTCTATTAAAAGCATCAACTCAAGTCAAAGTATAAACAAGATTTTCATATTTATTTCCATTTTTATCTTCATCAAAAGTAGCTCAATATCTCAGAATAAATTGTGGATTCATTTTTAAAATATTTTCCCAAGTTTTATTTCCTTGTGAAAATTTATGTGGTTCATCTATTATTAAAAATGGATTTGTAGCTGCAATTGCATCAAATGGAATATTATATTTATCAAATAAGCTCGTATCAAACTTTTTTTGCATAGTTTCAGAATTGATCATTCAAGCATTGACAATCATTACTTGTATAGTATTTTTATCAAAATTTCAAGCATTTACAAAACTATTTACAGCTGGTGGAAGATAAGATTTTTTTGATTTTGATGATTTTTGACTTTCAACAATATGTAAATGTAGAGTTTTTCCATATTGCTCTTTAAAATGATTTTTTGAACTTTGCGAATTTAAAAAATTTATAGTACCTGCTTTAATAGAAAGAGTAGGAACAACAACTACAAATTTATTAATTCCATATAATTTATTTAATTCAAAAATAGTTTTTGTGTAAGTATAAGTTTTTCAAGTTCAAGTTTCCATCATAATATCTATGATATTACTTTTTCATTTTACATTTCTAGCAATATTATTTTTTTCTTGAGTTGTTCAGATATTATTTACATAACTTATTCATTTTTTATAATCAAGAATTGGATTTACATAATTTTTTTCTATTATGTTTGCTTCAATGATTTCTAATCACTCAAAAACTCAAACAGTTGAATCAACTGCTTGAGTTTGATGTTCTAGATTTTTTTCAAAATTAAATCATACCATAGTTTTAATATCTAGTTATAAAATCAATATCTATATTTTTTTTGTTTGAATATGCTTTTATATTTTCAGCTATTTCTCTTAAGTTTTTACTTTCAAAATGATATCAAAAAGCAATAATAGTTTTTGGTTCAAAAGTTTTATCACTATCTATTTTTTCAAGTAATGATTTTAGATTTTTTGTTTCAAAACCTTTATTCATAAGATAAATTTTATCTTGAAAATAATAAGAAGTATATCAATCTAAATCTATCTTTTCTAAATCTTGAGTTAAAGCAATATTGTCTGAAGTTTTCCAAGTAGTTAAAAGAGTTTGAATATCTTCTTCTTTTAATTGTGTTTCATCAAAAAGTTTTAAATTTTCACTAAATTCTTGAGATTCTACATTATAGTCTTCCCAAATATGAGTAGTTTCAAAAATTTTAAATCAAAAGTCTAAATTTTTTATTTTTTCATCATCTTTTTTTTCTTCTTTTATTTTCTTTCAAGCTCTAACAAGTCTTTCTTTTGTAATTTCAAAAATAGTTGGAGTTTTAATTCACAGTTCATTTTTTACAAAATCATAAGCAATTTTATTTTTTTCTTTATCAATTAATTCTGGTATTTGTACTAAAATATATTTTCTAGTTCAAGAGTCTTCAGAATTAAGTTGCATAACTGCATCTCAAGTAGTTCAAGATCAAGCAAAAAAATCAAGAATAATGTCGTTATTAGAAATTCATAATTGAATAAAATCCTTAATTAAATCAAATGGTTTAGGGTTAGAAAACATTTTTGTATTAAATAGTTTTTTTATTTGAGAAGTTCAATTTCAACTACTATATTCAGGTTTATAAAAAATAGTTTTTGGTTTTTTTGTAGGTAAGTCTCATAATGATGGTCTTTGTTTTTTGTTTAATGTATATCAATTATTTGTTTTTGAACACAAAATCTCATGTATATCTGTTTTAAACTTTCCATCAAATCACCATGTCCATCTAAGTTTTTCACCATCTTTATTTATTGGTAATATTACTGCATATCAATCTTTTTCATATTTATCTATAATTTCTGATACAAAATTATCATTAAATTCTTTAGAGTCAGAATTATATATTTTTCTATACTCTGAATTAGAAATTAATGAAATACATCAATTTTTAAGTAAAATAGGAAAATACATGTATGGTCTATCCTCTCTGTATTTTCATTCAGAAGTAGCTAATAATCAACTTCATTTCTTAAAAAATCAAATATCATCTTCTTCCCAATCAAAATCCTCATCATTTTCTAATTTAAATTCATAAAATTTACTATTTGTTTTATTTGTAGAATAAACTAATGTGTATTCATGCGTTCATGAAAAAGCAAATTGGTCATTGTTTCACTTTAAATTCATTATTGTTGGCAATTCAGCTATAAAATTTTCCTCTCAAAAAATTTCGTCCATCAAAATTTTTAATTGAGAAACTTCATTATCATCAATACTAACAAAAATAACTCAATCATCTTTCAAAAGTTGTTTTGCTATATAAAGTCTTGGATACATAAAAGTCAGCCAAGCTGAATGAGAATTACTTTTTGAGTCTACAAAATCAAGTATTCTTTTTGATTTTTCTTCATCTACTCAAGCAAGTTTTGAGAACTCTTTTACATCAAATTTTCTGTCATCTTGATACACAAAACCATCAGATCCAGTATTATATGGAGGATCTATATAAATCATTTTTACTTTTTCGTGATAAGCATTTGATAAATGTTTTAAAACTTCAAGATTATCTCATTTTATAAGTAAATTCTCAGAATTCTTATTTTCTTCTTTTTTATTCCATTCTTTATCTTCTTTTAATAAAGTTCTAGCTGGTTCACTAGCTAAAACTCTTGCATATGATTTTCCAAGCCAGTCCATTGAGTAAGACTCACGAGAAAAATCAATTTCATTTTTAGATATTTCTTTTTTAAATTTATCAAAATCAAAATCACCATTTTTATCAAAACAATGTGAAAAATGAGTTTTTAAAATTTCTATATCATTATTGATTGGAGTATTATTTTTTGTAAGATTTTCTTCTTTAAACATTTGTAATTAAATTTAAAAAATAAATATTATCTAAAACTACTTTCCCCTAAATTCAAAAATCTTTAAATTCATGAAAAAATAGTTTTACACCTTGTAGGATTTAAACTCGGTCGAACTCCATATTTTAAGGCATTTTTATTAACAAAATATTACTTTTATAATATTTCACTTAAAAACTGCTAAAACATGCTATTTTGGTCGAACTTAAGTAAATAGCACTAAACCTTGTAAATCAATCTTTTATTCCTAAAAGCAATTCAAGAAGCTGATTTCAAATATTTTTCAAAATCAAATGCAATCTTTTTACTTTCAAAAGCTGAATAAAAAACTAATTCCCAAGGTTTATATTTATTTGTATGTGTAGATTTTCAAGTATTATGTTCTTCTAATCTTTGTTTTAAATTTTCAGAAAATCAAGTGTAAAATTGTTCTTTATTTTCAACACTTCTAATTACATAAACATAATACATTGAAAATAATTATTAAATAAGATTTATTTATTTCATAATAATGTTATGAAATGATTTATATAAGTTATATTTTGAGTGGCCCATTCTTCGTACATACTTCGCTAAAGCTTCGTAGCACTACGAAGGGCATTTTTCGCTATTTTAAAAATATATTTTTGCCTTCAAAAAGAATGGCGTGCCATTTGTAGCTATTCGAGAGTAACGAGAATAGCGAAAAATGGTGGAGCTAGACGGATTCGAACCGACGTCTCGAGAGGCTAAAGAAGCACTTCTACTATCATATTTTGTTTTAATAATCGTGAAAATAGAAAACAAACAAAAAACTTTCAAAATAATCTAATCTGTTGGTATTTTATAGAAACAAGACTAAATCAAAACCGTTTCTGTAAAAACTCTTATTTATAAGTCTGCAGAGCTCCAAGAGTGGGGATATCTGTAGAGTGTGTAGCAGACCAAACGGTGCTCATCGACTTAGCGAAGGCTACTAGTTAATGCTTAGGCAATAACTAAAGTTGGATTTAACACTTTTTTAAAAGAAGCTAAACCACCTGCAATTCTATTTTTTGCATTTATCTTTGTTTATGTTGATTGAGGAAGTCACAAACATCTCCCTGATAGCGTACAACCCGAGCGATTCTCCCGATAGAAACCAAGATTAACCCCGTAGCTACATTATATTTATAATTAATAAAATGTAAAGCTGGATAAAAATTATATTATAATATATCCAACCAAGACTCCATTCATCATTTTAACACATAAGATTTGTATCACTTCATTGACAAATAAGCAGATAATTTTTTTGATTCTTTTCAGTATGGACAAACTATCACAAGTTCAAAACTATTACAAAATGGCATATTATCATTATCTATTAAGTCTAGAAATTTTTCTTTTGGAATATTTATAGATTTTGGAATATGAATATTTTTATAAGATTCATTATTTCTAATATCAATAATCAAATAATTTCAATCTAATAGTACTTCTGCGTTTATAAAATTAACTTCTTTCTCTATATTTTCTGGAACATGATACACACAATAATCTCTTTTCTGGCTAGAAAAATAATTAGGTTTTCTCTTTTTTATATATGAAAGATAGTTTTCAAATCTGTCACAAGCTATAAAAACTATATTAGATCACTCTTTTATATTCTCAATATTTTTTTCTAAATATTGCAATACTCATAAATAAGTAGAACCAGTTGTAGGTCATCAATATACTCATACTTTAGAAATTAAATCTTTCATACAATCTAGAGATTTTTGTGAATTAGTATTTACTACATGGTTATAAAAATCCTTATCATAAAGACCTACTTCCCACATTTCACTACTATTTCTTATTCAAGGTATAAAATCCTCAGTTTCAGAAACTACTCAGATTACTTGTAAATCTGCATTGTGTTCTCTTATAAAACTAGCAGTTCATCTCGAAGAACCAGTAGTTCAAAGTCATGCAAAAAAATAATCTACCTTTCATTCTAGGTCTTCCCATATTTCTTTTCCAGTTGTTTCATAATGAATTTTTATATTGTTTTCATTTACATATTGATCAGTGTAAAAGTATTTTTCTGGATTTGAAGCTATTTCTCTAGATATAACTTTCAAAGGATCATCAGGATCATTTGGATCTGGACACTCACTTTTACCTGGCATTTGTTTGACTTCTGCTCATAATAATTCTAATATTTCTTTTTGTTCCTCTACTTTAATTCTATTAGAAACAGTTTTGAATTTAGTACCATATATTCATGCAAAACTAACTAATGCTTTAGCTGTATTTCAACTTGATGATTCTATAATTATTTTTTTATTTACTGAAATATCTTCTATATTATCTCTTATTAGTCACCATGCTGTTCTATCTTTTACTGAACCAAATGGATTAAAATATTCTAATTTAACAAAAATATTTACTTTATCAAATCAATGAACAGATTTTGGTATTTCTAATAGTGGTGTATTTCAAACTAATTCACAAATATTCTTGTATAACATTATATATAATTATCTTCTAAAATTGTATTATAATTTTCATCTATTACTATTTTCTTTGCTACTTCTTGCAAAATAGCGGTATTTTCATAAAAATCCATAAAATATCATGAAGTATTTGGAAAAATAACCAAATCTCAAACTTGTGGTATTATTCACAAAAAACTTTTATGTCTATAAACAAAATCACTTTCTAAACATAGATTTCATGTAAAAAATACTCAAGAATTTGTAGTTACTTTTTTATCTTTTGATATAATTATTGGATCAACAAATAATTCTTGTTCTCTTGATCAAATAGAAAAAGAGTTAATATCTAGAATTATCAGATTTTCTCATGACATTTCTTTTACTCATATTACTTTTGAGAGAGTAAATCAAGTCAAATCATGTAATGATCTTCAAGGTTCTATTTGTAATTTTATCAAATTGTCTTTCAAATATTCACAAATCTTTATATTTCAAAAATTTTTAAGTTCATAATTCAAAATTTCTTCCAAAAATAGTTCCGAAGTATTTTTGGAATAAGGTAAATAAATATTTGATTCTCAAATCACTTTATCATTAACTATATTAAATCAATAGCTAGATTTTTTCCAAGTCATAAGCAAGTTTTCATCAACTAGCTCTTTTTTTAGTAATTCATAATATTTTTCCCATGCTCCAGAATCTTCTATATATGAAAGTCTAAATCATCAACCTATATTTATTTTTCTAGTAAAAAATCAAGCTCTTGAAAAATCATTTTGTAATAGAAATATTTCTTCTAATGCACTTGCTTTTTCTATGCTACTTACTGAATCAATATGGAAAGAAAATCATTCCAAATTAAAATTATCTCTATTATTTACTACAAATTCTAGAAGTAATTTAGTTTTTGATAACTCTATTCAAAATCTAGAAATTTTTGAATTTGTAAATCATGATATTCTTATAATTATACATGTTTTTTCAATAATATTTTTTTCTTTTTTTATGCTTAAAATTTCATCTAGTTCTGAAAAACTATCAATATTAATTAAGACATTTTCAATCAAAAGCTTCTCTAAAAATATTCTACTTTTTGGTCAAGTTGCTTCAATTTTTGAATTACTAAATCATACATCAATTGCATTATTCAATTCATGAATAGATGCTACATCTATTCAAATTCAATATTTATAAGCATTTTTTAAAAATACTTTGGACTTATTTGATTTATGAGCATAAAATATCTCATATCTTAAATCATATTTATCCAATACGCTCTTAAATCTATCAATATTCTTACAAAAATTATTTGGAAATAATACATTTAAAGGTGAGCAATATTTTTTTTCTAATTGAAGTAGTTTATCATTATTCAAAAATAATTTTTTAAAAAAATCATCCAATCTAGCTTTTAACATTTATCAAAATTAAAATCTAAATCTATTTGTTCACTCAAATCTCATAATGGTAATTTGATATAATCAAGTTCTAAATATTTTTTATGAAGATTATGCAAATCACTTAATTTTTTATTTCTATCTACTTTTATATTTTCTAGTAAATAATCTAAAATATTATCAAATATTAGTTTTAAATCATCATCTACTATTATTTCTCAATTTCTTCTATTCTTTTTAAAATTCTTATTATATGGAACATAAAAATCTAGATTTATTCAATTATCTTTTATGAAATCTAAATCATCACTATCTTCTATTTTATTTCATATAATTACTATTTTTGAAGTTTCATTAGAATGATTAGCTAATTTCATAAATCATTTCATCATATTTATAGATTCTATAATTGGTTCTACTATCAAAAATAGAACATCAAATTGAGAATGAAGAGTGTTAGAAAAAGAATCATTTCAAGCTACCATATCTACAACCATATACTCATTAATATCTAATTTAGTATGAGATATAATATTTTCCAAAATTGATAAATGTGTATGATAACAACTTACTCATATCTCATCACTTCTATAAGTTCAAACATGAAAAAATTTTAAGTATTCATTTTCATAACTAGAAAAATTATGAAAAAAATCTTGTTTAGAAAAATCAATTATAAAAGAGCCATTACCAGGAGGAGTTGTTTTTACAAAATGATTTACAGACTTTATTTTGTTATTATTTAAAATAAGTTTTTCTCTTATTTTTGATGTATTTTCGCTTTTTGATAAAAATCTATCATCATTAATTTCAATTCATAAATTATCAGCTAATCAAACATTTATATCAGCATCAATTGCTATTATTTTATTTTTTTTATCATTTAAGTACTTTATAAATAATGAAGTCAATGTTGTTTTTCATGTCCCTCATTTTCACACAAATGCTATTTTCATTTATTGTATTAATTATATATTAATCAGCTAACTGCCATATTGGTAATGGATCATTGAAATGTATCCAATTTTCAGGTGTTTTTAATTCTTCTTCTGTTAAAAGTGCTTCATCTAATATAGAAATAATTTCATCATTATCCATTTTTACACCGATAACAACCATTTCATTTCTCCTATCTCAAAATAATTTATTTCAATAATCTTTTTCATATTCTTCATTTGCTTCTGGAGAATATAACACTCTCTCATCTCTAGAAAAACTAGCCATCCATCTTCACATTGGATCAATTTTGATACTTCATCATGCCAAGCTCCAATTTCATGCTAAATCATTTCTACTTGCAACCCAGAATATTCATTTTGATCTTACTACTCAAGGCCATACTTTACTAGCAGCTTGCATAAATCTTTCTGGATGAAAAGGTATTTCTCTCTTGTATAAAAATGAGCTAATTCAATATTCATCAGTTTCTGAAATATGAGTTGAATGTCATCATGATTCTAATTCTTTTACCCATAATGGACTTTTTTCTGCCTTTTCGAAATCAAAAAGTCCTGTATCAACTATTTCTGAAATATCAACCTTGGAATTAACTGTTTCTATTATTTTTGCATCAGATTGTAATCATTTAATTATTCATTTAATATAGTGTAATTCTTCTCTAGAAACCAAATCAGTTTTATTCAATACTACTACATCACAAAATTCTATCTGTTCAACTATTAGATTTACAAGCGGTCTATCATCTTCATCAGAAACTCATTGTCTTAAATCTGCTAATGTTTTATCACTAGAAAATTGATTTAAAAAATTATAAGCATCTACAACTGTAACCATAGTATCTAAATAAGCCCACTTATTCAAATCTATTCAAGTTTCTTCATCAATATATGAAAAAGTCTGAGCTACAGGAATTGGTTCTGATATTCAAGTACTTTCTATTATAATTGCATCATATTTTCATTCTTTTGCTAATTTTTCTACTTCTATTAATAAGTCTTCTCTAAGAGTACAACAAATACAACCATTACTCATTTCTACCAATTTTTCTTCAGTATGAGAAAGCCTATTTTCATTATTAACTAGATTTGCATCTACATTTATTTCTCACATATCATTTACTATTATAGCAACTTTTTTATCTCATCTTTGTCTCAAAATATTATTTAACAATGTCGTTTTACCTGATCATAAGAATCCAGACAAAACTGTAACAGGTATTTTTTTCATTATTTATTTTTAAAATATATGTATATTATTGATACTAAGTCTCAATAATATACATTATTATATAGAATATTTTTTTAAGTCAAAAAAAATAAATGTAAAACTTTACATAACATTAAACAAATATATAATTGAATATAATGTATATCTTCCCTTTTCAAGGCAAGGTGAATTGACTCAAAGAGTCAAGAGAAGGTGCCCCGTAGGAAGTACTCTTGGGGTGCACTCTGGGGTGGAAGTGGCCTTTAGGCCGATGGGTTATAAAAATTAATACATAATTACAATTAATGAAAAACATAGACTTACATTTCCATACTACAGTATCTGATTGAAAATATACAAATGAACAAGTAATAGCAGAAGCAAAAAATAAATGACTAGATTTCATATGTGTTACTGAACATGACATAGTGAATACTCAGTTAGCTATTTTGGCTAGAGAAAATGGTATAGAGAGTATAGAATGAGTAGAAATATCAATATTTGATAAAAAAATAGCTCAAAAAAGTCTGCATATAACATGTTATGCAGATAGATTTAGTGGTGATATAATAAAAGTGCTAGAAAACAATAGAAATGGTAAAATAAATAAAATACAAAAACAAATAACCGTATTGAAAAATAACTGATTTCAAATAGATTATAATGAATTTTTGGAGTATAATAAGAATAAATGATTTGATATCCAAAATCTAAATAATTCTCATATTAGTGAATATATTTATCTAAATGAATATAATGTAAAACTAATAAAAGAGCTTACTTGAGAAAACTTGAAATGGTGAGATTTTATTCGTAGATGTTTGAAAACAACTGGAGACTTAAGGCATATTGGTTGGGTACATGTAGATGATTATGAACCAAGTATGAATAAAGTATGAGAAATATCTAAAGAAAGTGGTTATTTTTTGAGTTTAGCACATCCAAATTTTACATTTAAAAATGATTTTGAATTATTTATTTTATTTATCCAAGAATACAAAGATATACTAAATTGAATAGAGATAAATAGTTTGGCATCGAAAGAATGGGTAGAAGTAATACTGAGAACAGCAAAAAAATACAATATGATACTTACTTTTTGAAGTGATGATCATTTCGAAAGAGAATTAGTGGATGAAGTACACTGAAAACTATGAGATACAAATCCGCATATTTCGGATAGTGATATAATGGAAAATTTTAGAAGTTTTCTATTGCTAGTAAATACAGTTAAAAGTATAAAAAAATCTAGTTAAAATAACAGAAAGCTAAAGCATTCTGTTAAGGAAGGGCTTCAGCCCTTTGTGTATTTGTGTTTTATTTTTCTGTCCCTTTTATCCGAAGGTGTATCCTTTAGGGCAGGGAAAGTCCCCGCAGGGGGTGAGGGATTAAGTAACAAAAAAACTAGAAAAATATTTTCTAGTTTTTTTATATATTCATCTCAATACCCTCATCATATCAATTAAAATAGTATTCGTTTATAAAATCTATATCAAACTCTATAAATTCACCATTTTGCATTATCTCATATTCATCATTTTTATAAACTCAAATAGCATTAGAACCTGCAAAAAACAAGTCTGAATCATCTTTTTTAATTAGTTTTGTATATTCTACATAATCTTTATTTTCTAATAATTCTTCTTTTGAATAAGCATTTAAATATGCTTTGTAATCTCCATTATTATCATTGATAAAACACATTAGATTATATCCACTCTTTAGTGCTTCTTTTGGCTTCATAAGTGAATCTTTAATATTTGATCATTTTTGTAACTCTTTTGTAATAGAATGACACATTATTGTTGTTCCATTTTTTCTTTTGAAATTGTTAATATCTAATCATTCAATTTGTGCTAATTTTTCGTGATCAAGTAGTCAATTATAGAAAAACCATCAATCATATCAATTTAAAGTAGAAATAAAAAAAGGATGCGTATTTAATGCGCTAACATGTCATTCGTCTGTAAGTCTTAGTTCTGACATTAGTAAAAAATCTCATGAAATATTTCTAATTTGTGTTTTTAGATTTTCAAATCAATACTCATCATTAAAAAATGCTTCTCCACTCAGATAAGTGTTTATATTATCTTTTGTAACTAATAAATATCACCACCCGTGAAGATGCTGATTTTTTATTTTGTCTATTTTTAGAGTTTTTATTGCAGTTTGTAGATGTGGATCATCATATCCAGCTTGGTAAAATGCATCTATATAATCAATAGCTTTTTGCTTATTTGTTCATTTTAGGAATAATATACGGCACATTTTTTAATATTTTATTTTAAATAAACTCTCTCCTAAATCCTCTGCAGGATTAAAATTCAGAATAGTCGTATACTACTCCTTTCTTAATTTATCTCTTTTCAAGAGAAAGTGGCTCAATTTTAACCATTTATATTATTTTATATAAATATGTATTAATTTTGGTCTATCCCCTCCCTAATTTTAGGGAGGGGTAGGGTGGGTTAAAGTAAATTATTTTTTCTTCCCTTTTTTCAATTCTAGTAGTGCATCTCTTAATTCTGCTGCTTTTTCGTATTCCATATTTGCTGCAGCAATATCCATCTCCAATTCTAGTCTAGATATTTCTTTTGCTATATCTTTTTTATCCAATATTGAATAATCTCTCTTTGTTTTGTTTGATTTAAGTCACATATCTTTTATATCACTGAAAACAGTTTTTGGAGTTATTCCATATTCTTTATTAAATTTATCTTGCAAATTTCTTCTATAATATGTCAGATTTATTGCCTTTCTCATAGCTTCAGATACTACCAATCAATCTGTATTTACCAGTTTTCATTGATCTAGTCTATATAATTTACCTAGATAAATATTATCTTCTTCTAATATCAATTTTTTTTCTTTTTTCTTCTTCTTATCTATATCTTCAGAAGTAATTATTCAATTACTCCCCTCTCCTATAAGGAGAGTGGTTGGGGGTGAGGTATCTTCTAATTCTAAATTTTTATGATGTTCACTATACATGTATACCTTACCATTCTCATTTCTAGCTGCTCTTCATATTATTTGTATAAGTGACGATACTGATCTCAAAAATCATTGTTTATCAGCATCTAATATACATATTTTACTTACTTCTGGTAAATCTAGTCATTCTCTTAATAGATTAACTCAAACTATTACATCTATTTTTCACTCTCTTAATTCTTTTAATGTTTCAAGCCTTTCTAGTGTTTCTATCTCACTATGTAGGTATTTTACTTTTATTCCATTATCTAGTAAATATTCAGTTAATTCTTCACTTGATCTCTTGGTAATCGTAGTTATTAATATTCTCTCATTTTTTTCTACTACTTCTGAAATATTTTTCATGATATCATCTATCATAAATTCCATTGGTTTCAATACTATTTCTGGATCTAGTAATCATGTTGGTCTCATCATCTGAGGTACAACTCTACAATCTTCACTTGATTCCCATATTCAATCCCTAATTGGGTCAAAATCGAAGAATTTTTGACCTCATCCTTGAATTTCTTCTACCTTGTGGGAGAAAGAGGCTACATTATTTTTTTCTTGCCCCTTCTCCTCCAAAGGAGAAGGTTGGGATGAGGTTATTAATGGTGTGCATGATTTTTGTATTTCAAAAGGACCTGGTGTAGCTGATACAGCTAAAACACTTTTCATTTTTGCCTCAAATTCATCAAATTTCAATGGTCTATTATCCATAGCACTAGGTAATCTAAATCAGTTTTCTACTAGATTTGTCTTTCTAGCCCTGTCACCAGCATACATTCAACCGATTTGAGAAAAAGTCATATGTGATTCATCAACCAAACACAAAAAATCATCTCAAAAATAATCAATAAGAGTAGCTGGTGCATCTCATGATTTTCTACCATCTAAATAGCTAGAATAATTCTCTATTCAGTTTACGTATCATACTTCTTGCATCATTTCCAAGTCATATTCTACTTTTGTTTTCAGTCTTTCATACTTCAATAAATCTCATAATTCTTCTTTGAAGTATTTAAGTCTTTCATCTAGTTCTTTTTTGATTTCTGGTATTATTTCTTCTATTCTTTCTTTTGTTGTTACAGTGTGTTTTGCAGGAAATATTGTTACATTTTGTAGATATTCATATATTTGACCTGTTAAATAATTTCTGCTTGTTATCTGACTTACTTCATCTCACCAGAATTCTACAGTAATAACTGTTTCACTACTAGAAGGAAATATTTCTAGTACATCTCACATAACTAACACCATTCATTGTTTGAAATCTGATGCAGCTCTCCTATACTGAATTGCTATTAATTTTTTAAGCAATTCTTCCATTTTGTACTCTTTTCAAACACTTATATCAAATACTTGCTCAGTATACAAATCTATATCTCATATACCATAAATACATGAAACTGATGCCACTATCACTACATCTTTTCGAGTTAGTAGGTCTTGAGTAGCTGCATGTCTAAGTCTATCTATTTCTTCGTTGATTGTTGCTTCTTTTTCTATATATGTATCTGTTTTTGCTACATATGCTTCTGGTTGATAATAATCATAATAAGATACGAAATAATGCACAGAATTATCTGGGAAAAATTCTTTGAATTCTTGAGCCAATTGTGCTGCTAAAGTCTTATTATGAGCTATTATTAAAGTCGGTTTGTTTATTTCTTGTATTACATTTGCCATTGTAAATGTTTTACCACTTCAAGTTACTCACCATAGAGTCTGAAATTTATGCCCGTCATTAATATAGCTAGTGATAGTTTTAATAGCTTTTGCCTGGTCTGGACTCGGAGAATATTTAGATTTAAGATTGAATAATTTTTGAGTCATTTTTTTTAATATAATATTTTTAAATGTAGTTTAAATATAGCCATTTTTTAAGTAATATCAATAATTTTTTCAAAAAAAAAGGGGCAAATACAGCCCCAAAAAATAACAATTTCCCTTTGTTTTATGATAAAACCACAAAGATTGTTTAATAACAAACCTGGATTACAAATATAATAAACAATTACTATATAAAGTCAAATATTTTTGAAATAAAAAAAGCTACTTTTATAAAAAAAGTAGCAATGAAACTTCTTAGAAAAAAAAAATACATTTAATAGTTAAAATACTATTAAAACATCCTAAATTCCGTTTTATTTAATGTATATGTAATATACACAAAATAGTAATATAGTCAATTTTTTAAAATAAATTTGTATTAATCTAAAAAAGTACTATATTTAGCAAGCCTTTTTGTAGGAGAATAACATGGAAACAGATGAAGAAATAGTACAAAAATGTGAAAATCCTAATTGTAGTAGCGAATATGGTGCCGACTACGATGAAGGAGATTTAAAAGAAATACTCGATACACTATATAGAAATACAGTATTATTAGTGTGTCCAGATTGTTATATTTTAATCTCAAATCAAAATACGGATAGTATTTATCCTGAAATAGATTTTCAAGATGATGAATTAGAATCTAATATTGAAGATTATTTAAGATTAAGAAATTGTTAAAAAAAGGAGAATTTTTAAAAAGAGTATGATTTCTCATACTCTTTTTATTATTTACCCTACTTCTACTCATTTCAGATAATATTTAATTATCAAATCATAGGACCATCACTTTTCTGCAAAATATTTTACTCAAGCTCAAGAAATTCATACTCCATGTCATAAAAACTGTTTTCATTCACTTCATTTATCTATTACTGAAGTTAAATAAGGGTATTTTTTTGCCTCTTTTTTACAAATTTTTTCAGTATATTTTTCCATACAAAAATCATAATAACTTAGAGTTTTACCATTACTATTACTAAAATACCATGGTTTTATTAATTCTCAATTATATGTTATTAGTTTTCATCTAGTTTGATCTACAATTTTATTTATATTTGGACTTCTAGATTCTAAACTATATCATAAATATTTTTGAAAAACATTAGGATCATCAACTCAATCATATGATTCACCTGGAAATTTTCTATCCTTTGTAATATACCAAGTAGCATAACTCCTAGCTGCTATAATAATAGTTTTTACTTTTTCAGAATCTTCATAATCACTTACTTCTCATAATCATTTCAAGTAATCCTCCATATTCAATTTATTTACAACAAGCAATTTATTATCTTTAACTGATATAATCAGATCTCATCTAAATTTATTATCATTATATTTTTTTTCTTTATCCCATTCAGGTACCCTATTCCAAGAAACAATTTCTAGTATTGAATTTGGATCCTTTTTAGGAATTTTTAATGAACTAAATTTTTTTCCTGCTAGTAGCAATGATTTTCAATCTCTTTTTAATTCTATAACTATATTTCAAGACTTAATTTTTATAATATCATTATCAGGATATGATAACTTAATAGATATTTTTTGATTTACTTTAATATTTGAAGTTAAATTTTTTGAACTTTTTGACTTAAAATAGTTTACAATTAATCACTTTGCTTTCATTTTTTTTAAATCTACTTTTTTATCCAAATCATTTTCAATATTTGCTAATATATCTAATAATTTATTTTCAGGTATTTTTTCTAATAATTTATTTATTTTATTATTATAATCATTTTTAATACTAAAAATAGGTGTATTTTTATTTTTTAATTCTGATTTAATATCTTGTATTTGAGCATATAATTTATCACCTGGACAACTAGTATTTCATGCATCTCTATGTCATATTATTGTATCACTTAATACAGTATTTAGTGGTAAATCACAAGATTTTCAATTACAATCAGAATGATAGTATTTCTTTTTATTTAAATCAATATCATATTTATTTACTAAATAGCTAGTTAAATTTTTAAGTGATAAATATTGTTTATCATTTATGGCTTTATCTGAATAATTACCTATAATTGATATTCAAATATTTCATATATTATTATATTTAGCATGTGCAGCAACTGATGTTTCTCATCAAGCTCTTCATTCATATATTTCTCAATCATTTCATATTATAAAATTATATCAAATATCTCACCATGCATTTTTAAGTGTATGATATCTATAAATATTTCTAACTCATTCAATCGATGAAGCATAATCAGTAGATGTATGATGGATAATTATTCAAGTTATTTTTTCAGCTTTTTCTATTGGCCAAAATAACTTTCTAGAATTTTCAGTTGTTATTCTACTATTTATTCCTCTTTGAAAAGAATACTTATCTAAAATATCTAGAATAAGTTTATTTTTTTCTTTAGCTTTATTCTGTGCATCAATTTGGGCTTGAGTTAGAATTTTATCTTTATCTTTAATTTTTTGTTGTTCCCAATTTTGTAATATTTCTTTCCATTCAACTGAATCTATATATCTAATATTTTCATCTGCTCACCACTCGGCTCTAGTTATAATTTTTATATCTTCTGAAGCAAAAGTAGAAGAAAAAAGTAAAAAAAATAAAAAAATAGTGTAAAAAATTTTCATCATTTGATTTTTTATGATAAAATAATAATAATTATATATAACAATACAATATATGTCAAAACAGTTTAAGAAATTTTTGATTAAAATCCTACTATTAAGTACATTTATGGTACTTGCTTTTAATATATGAGATAGCATAATAAATGCAGATACAGTTACCAATATAATCAAAAATGATAATAATTCAAATTTTAAAAAAATAAATAACTCCTCATTATGAAAAACATGAGTAGCTATTTCAACAAATATATGAATCAGATTTAAACAAAGACAAATTACACCAGCAACTATTTATAAAGAAGTTTTTTCAATAACAGAAATAATTTGAAACCAAACCATAGCTAATAATGAATTAGTTTGAATAAATATGCAATATATAAGTGAATATAAAAATATACTAAAAACTGATGTAAAACAATTAGTTAATAATAGCCTTGATAAATCAAAAATTTTGAATGCTTTTATAGAACAACTAGAATATAGATATATTACATGACTAGAAAATATGAAAAAATTAGTTGAACAAAAAACAATTTTTGAAACAAGTATGAATGAAGCAAATACAAAAATAGAAACTCTAAAACAAAAAATAGATCTAGATTTCAAAAATAATAATTCAAAAGAAAGTCTAGCAAATATTGATACATATTTAGAATACAAAAAAGAATATTATTATGCTAGAACTTATATAGTTTATATAAATCATTTTTTAAATGAATACAATTTCTTATCGCAATACAATAAACAATTACTTGATACTCTAATAAATAATAAAGATGCTATAATAAAAAATTCTTATATAGTAATACCAGATACTTGAAGCGAAATGTTGAAAAAATTTGATTGGATGTATGAAGAAGCTGATTTCAAATCACAACAACAAAAATAGACTAGAATTTTCTAGTCTATTTTGTTTTATCTTACATATAAAAATTTTTGATTACTTAAATCATAATGACAACTATATGAAGTTGTTCTTTCAAGTGATCAACAAACTGCACTTGCACAAGTATTTGCTCATCAACAAGTTCCTCAATTTGAAGGCCTTTCCCATACAGCAAATCAACTATTTGGTCATCAATTTCCTCACCATCAATTATCTCTTATTCAAAATTTATGAATTCAATTTTTTACCGAAGAATATCAATTAAATCATGTATTTAATGGAGAATTTTCATGTACTCATTTATTCCATTTTACCCATCAAAAAGTATTATTCCATGTTGTATTATTATTCATATATAAACATTCTGTTCAAAAATTTGATATATTATTGGTAAAAACAGGAAAATTTGTAGTATTATTTGTATAAGTTTTAAAATTAACACTTAATCAACATACATCCGTAGAAGTATAAACACTAGGTATCATAGTCCATCTAAATAATAATGTCCATCCTCACCCATCAATGGTCATATTACAATATACTTTAAATTGAGGGTTTGAGTTAGGCTTAATCCAATATATTCAATCTCCTATCGATCAAGAGTATGATTTTCATAAACCAGGATTTCTGTATCAATTACAATTTGTTGCAAATGTTCAATCACTCCAATTTCTTCAAATTGTATCATTTCATGTAATTGTTAATATGTCTTGATTACACACATTTCCACTTTGTGTGTATCATGAATTACAACTTGTCACTGTACATACTCACCAAGAGCTTCCATTCCATGTTTCTTGTCATGTTCAGTTTGTTATTACACATGATCTTGTATTACTTACACAACTTACTCATCAATTCTCTGTATGAAATCAGTCTTGACAATCATATCTACATACTCATGGTGTTGTATTGTATGACCATGTTGATGTTCATTGTGTTCAATTCAATTCTGCATTATCTGGCATTGTTCATAAGCAAGAATCTAATACACATACATCATTACTTACTATATAATCATTCTCACAATTTGTTATTTCTGTTCAATATGACAGTATTCCATTACCACATGATACTTGTAATGTTTTTGTTCAATTTGTTACACTTTTTGTAACTTCTTGATTATTTATTCCATGATTCAGTTGTGGTATTGTATATCAGCTTTGAGTTGTTGCATCACAGTTTGCATATGTTACTGTTGTTGGTACTGTTGTTACTGGTTTAATACTTCATCATAAATTATTAGCTACTAGATTTGTTGATACATATTCTGTTGATATTTCGTCTGTTGTATTTGTATTAATTATTTGTGCTATTTCTCATACTGTTATTATACTTGTTCCTGTATATGCTTGTTGTAGTTTTTCTATTAATGTTTTTCTTGCTAGGATTCATACACTTGTTGTATCTGATAATGTTAATAAGTCTCACTCAAATACTACTATACTTCC
>JAUXPL010000027.1 GCA_030683605.1 Candidatus Altimarinota bacterium | reverse complement strand
ACTCACATCTATAAAAAAATTATCTTTTTTGCTAAAATTTACTTAAAAATTTTTTGCTTAGAATAGCTAATCAAAAAATTATTTTCATAAATTTTATCTAAAAAATATAGATTTTTATTATTACGAAGGACTTTTTCAGTGCTTCCTTAAGCTAATATTGAAAGGTATAAATTTTAAGCAAATTTATTTTCTCATCGCATTACTTATTTTATATACAACTTGATTAATTGGATTAATTACTTCATGTAATTTTTCTCTTAAAATTATATAATCATCTTTTATTAATTCTAGTAAAAAATGAATAGATATATTGTTTTCGTATTCTGTAAGAGCATGAAAAGCCATTGGAAATACTTTATATGTATGTTCAATTTCTTGATCTATAGCATAAATATTTTGTTTATATAAATATGTAACTTCTGAAATACTGTATTTATCTTTCTTTTGTCCCAGAAATCAAGCTAATTTGTTATTATGTTCTTTTATATATTCTAAATAAGATAAATATTTACATGTTTCATAAGTAGATTGTTGTAATACATTTAATTTTATTATTGAAGATTTATCATCTGAGTTATTACATTTAAGTGATTTTGTACTCATTTCAACTTTTAAAATTTTATTATCAATTTTTTTTCATACATTTTCTTGTAATATAGGATTTTTCTTTGTTAAATCATTTTTTATAAGCAATAAAGACTTTTTTTGTGCAGATAATAATGCACATTTGTATATATTATTCATATTATCTACATGATTGTCTACTATTTCATTTAAATCATATGATTCTTGTATTTCTACAAATTTATCATCTATTTTTATGAGTTCTTTTTTTGTTTTATATTGTTCACATATATTTTTAACTCTTTCTTTATACAATGCATAATCAGTATTATCTGAATAAGGTAAGTTTGTAGTTTCTACTGCATATGAATAGCTTCAAATACTAATGTAAATAATTATTAATATTGTAAATATTGAAATTATGTTTTTCATTTTAATTATTTTAAGAATTTAGAGTTTATTTACTATTATATTATATGGAAAAATCTAAAATTAAAAACTTTTTATTTTTCATTTAGTGATTATTATTTCTTTATTTCATATTTTTTTTGTTACTTTGTAATTCATATATTGTGATAAATTATTCTCATTTTTGTTAGATTTAATATTTATTTTGGTATATCATCATAAATTATAAATTAATAAATCTCATTGAGTAACAGCTATATTTCTTGATGAATTTATTATTCAAGATGAAGAATTATTTGTATATTTTATAGGTCATCATTCTAATATAATTATTCTTACTATACTTCAAGTATTGATTTTTGATAAATGATTTATTTTTTCTCATATAGAAAATGTAATATCATTAGAATAATCAAACAATAACTTACTTCAATTTTCTAATACTTTATTTTGATAACTATTATTAATTATAGCTTCATTTATATTATTATCAATCTCATTATATGAATTTAAACTATTAATTATTTTCTCATTATTTTTCAGATTCTTATTTATTTTTGTACTTATTTGAATAAATGATACAGAAATAATTAGGCTTATGAATATTGCCCATATTAGAATAGATGCTTTAGTGCTATTTTTTTGCATGAAATCTAAAAATATGATAAAATTTATCTAATTATAAGTTATTACTTTTAAATTACAAGTTATGGTTGTTCCAAAAAAAGAAAATATATGAGAATTACTGAAAAAAGAGCTTTTAAAACAAGAAGAAAAAAAGTGATATTACTCAGAAAGATTCAAGAAAATTGAAGATAAATTTAAAGAGTCTTTAATTGAACAAAAAACAGATGATGCTTTAAACAATATTACGGTATGAGCATTGGTATTATGAAGTTCTGATGTGCACTACGAAACTTTTGATGATTATGTTGTTGTTAGATTTAGAATTGATTGAGTTTTGGTTGATATCTTTAGATTAACCTTAAAAGAATATAAACCAGTTTTAGAAAGACTTAAATATTCATCAGCATTGAAATTAAATATTACAAATATTCCACAGGATTGAAAATACTCACTTGTTATAGATTCTAGAGATATTGATGTCAGAGTATCAACACTTCCTGTAGGAACAAATGAAAATGTAGTATGTAGAATTCTTGATAATACTAATTCCATAGTAGATTTCGATAAATTATGATTCTTTTGGACTACTAAAAGAATGATAGAAAAAGCTATAAGAAAAAACACTTGAATGATATTAGTAACTTGACCAACTTGATCAGGTAAAACTACTACTCTTTATACTATTTTGGCAAGATTAAATTCTAGAGATAAGAAAGTAATTACCCTAGAAGATCCAATCGAATACAAATTAGAATGAATAGTTCAATCTGAAGTAAATGAAAAGAATTGATTTACTTTCAAAAATGGATTAAGAGCATTACTTAGACAAGATCCAGATATTATAATGGTTTGAGAAATCAGAGATACTGAGACTCTTGAAACAGCTACAAATGCAAGTCTAACATGACATTTAGTATTGTCTACATTGCATACTAAATCAGCTGCGGATACTCTTGATCGTATAGTAAATATGTGACTTAAACCTTATATATTAGCATCAGCATTGGATACAATTATTGCACAAAGATTGGTAAGAAAAATATGTCCACATTGTAAAAGAGAAAAACAGAGAACAAGTTTAGAAATAAGTATAATTAATAATATGATGAAAGAAATAGGTATGAGTAGTATATCTACTGATAATATTAAATTATATGAATGATGATGATGTGACAAATGTAATAATAGCTGATATCTTTGAAGAATCTGAATTTATGAAATAATTACTTTAAATGAAGATTTAAGAATTCTAATTAGAGAATGAAAATCAGCAGAAGAAATTATGAGAAAAGCTAGAGACTGAGACTTAATTACTATGAAAGAAGATGGTATATTAAAAGCAATAAAATGATATACAACTATCGAAGAAATTCTAAGAGTAGTATAAAAATAAAATATAAATAAAAATAAAAAATATGAAAAATTTCGTAACAAGAACACTAGATTGACAAATAATAAATGATAAATCAACAGTTTTCAATGTAGAAAAAATAATATGACCGATAGAAACAAAAGAACAAGTAATAAAATCTGTTGAAAAAATATTAGCAAATAGAATAGAAGAGCAAGAGGAAGAAATTACTACTAACAGTCATGCTAAAGATAAGGAAGAAATCATAGACTATACTGATAAAGAAAAAGAAGAATTAGATGAATTAATGAAAAAAGTATATTTGATAAATGATGAAATATCACAATGAAAACCAATTCATGGTTATACACAACTATGAAATTTTATTATTTGATATAGACATTTATCGCCTAGATTAAAAGTTCATTTTAAAAAAATATATGAAGAATTAGTGTTGTTATTATCTGAACAAAAGATTAAACATTTATTAGATAACCATTTTAATGGTTTTGAGAATAATATTATAATGCGTGTGAATGATATTCTTGAAATAAAACCTGATTTTGATTTCTCAATTTTTAATAGTAAAAAATTGAATGATATTTTAAAAAATGCAAAAAAAGTTAAATAAAAGAAGGTATGAAAAAGCCCCTCATAAGAATAATAATATTTAATTTATTCGAGAAGTGTATTTTACTGATTTTCATTAATACAATGCTATTCAATAATTTTTTCCATTAGATATTGCATAGTTTATTCATATTACATTTCATTTTGAATCAATAATTGGTCATCATGAAAAACCTTGTTTTAGATTATTTGATATTTCAAGTAAGTTAGACATATTGTCTAACTTACTTTTTTCATTTATAATTATTCAAGTATTATATGTTATAGATAAATCTTTCATATCTACTCAGAAATTGTATATTTCATTAGCGCCCCCCCTATGACCTAAAGTCCTCCCTACATTAGTAAGGCGTGGGAATATAACACTTTCATTTGCAATTATTTTTATAATAGCTAAGTCTTTTTCTTTATTTCTAGATAATATTTCTGCATCATATTCTATATTTTTATATATAACTTTATACTTTATATTATCATCTTCTACTAAGTGATTAACTGTTTGAATAGTTCAATTAGATTCAAAGAAAAATCATGCTCATATTCATGATTCTTTGTATTCTTCAAATATTCAAATTGGATTATTCTTGTAGCTTATTAATTTATTTTCTGGAATAATAATTACGATAGAATCTTTTACTTTTTCTATATTTATACTTTTATTCATCACAAAAAAATTGATAAATATTATTCATCAAATAAATAATCAAGATAATGTTATAAATATTATTTTTTTCATGCTTATATTTTAATCTAAAAAATAGATTTGCCAATTTATTTTTTATACTTAAAATTGGTTTAATTATTATTTAATAAAAATAAATGAATCAAATAGTAAAAGACAAAATGCAAAGGGAAATAATGGTAGTAAAAAATAAATTCATATTTTGAGAATCAGAAAAAGAAAGTAAGTTTTATGATAGTTTGTCTTTTGATTTCGAAAAACATATTCTAGAAAACTATGAATATATGATTAGATGATTAGCAGAAGTAAATTTTGAATACAAACAACCAATTTGATATTGAATTGTAATAAATGATATTGATGAAGTTTTTGTATACAAGAGATGATGAGCATGAAGTAATGCTTGAGAATCTAGATTGCACAATAAAATCGCAATTTGAGTATGATGACATATAGAAAAAGAAGATAAAGATTTAACAAATCCGATAAGTGATTCACTTGTTAGAGAAATAGAAGAAGAATTAAATATTAAACCTGAAGATGTGAAATCAGTAGAAGCAATTTGATATATAAATAATGAAACAGATGAAGTATCAAAAGTACATATATGAATAGCATATATAGTAAGAGTTCATAATTCAAATATAGAATTATTGGACTGAGAACTAGATAACTGAGAATTTGTATCTATTCATGAACTTGAATCAATGATTGCATCATGAGAGTATGATGTAGAAGCATGGTCAAAAATAGTATTTGATGCAGTAAAAAAATATTTAGTTAAATAATATTACTCCTTTATTTTCTCCCTTTTTATCCGAAGGTGTATCCTTTAGGGCCAAAGGGAGTACTCGAAACGCAGTGAAGAGGGAGGGATTAGAACAATAAAAAAATAACCCATCCTTGAATTCCCCAGCTTAAGCTGGGGAGGCTACATTTATTTATTGTAGCCCCTTTCCCTTAGAATTAAGGGAAAGGATTCAGGATAGGGTTATTTTTTATTTTTCACTTAGTTTTTTTGCTAGATCATTTACTGTATTTATTTGAATTATAGTAGATTTAGTTGATTTGAAATCACTTATAGGTGCTAGAATGTATTTAAATCACATTTTTTCAGCCTCTTTTATTCTTTTATCTAGATGAATAGGTTTTTTTACATTTCCTGTTAGCGATATTTCTCATAAATATATTGTATCTTTAGGTAATGCTCTATCCAATTTACTAGATATTATAGATGCAGCAAGACTCAAATCTATTCATGGTTCTTCTATCTTTAATCATCTTGCTATATTTGTATACACATCATGGCTCTCTAACTTCACATTTGTGTATTTACCTAGAACAGCTACTATTAAATCTAGTTTTGAAGAGTTTATTCATCTAGCAGATCTCTTTGGATAACCAAATTTCGTATATGTTGTTAGACTTTCTGTTTCTATTATTATTGGTCTAGTTCATTCCATAGTTATTGATAGACTTGAACCAATAGTAGGATTTGATGAATTGATGAATTCTAGTCATGGATTTTTCAGGTCTGATAATCAATTTTCTCACATAGTAAAAATACCTATCTCAGATGTAGCTCAAAATCTATTTTTGAAAGCCCTAAGTATTCTCAGATTATCGTATTTATCTCATTCGAAGTATAATACTGTATCTACCATATGCTCAAGAGTCTTTGGTCATGCTAGATTTCAGTCTTTGTTTATATGTCATATTATAAATGTAGCTGTATTTGTAGTTTTAGCATATGCTACAAGTAATTCTGTAATATACCTGACTTGAGATATACTTCATGCTGTTGCAGATATATTATTAGAATGCATTACAGAAATAGAATCTATTATCAGTATTTTGCAGGGATTTTTTGCTAGAGTTTCTAGAATATCCTCTATACAACTTTCTCATAATATTTGCATATTATCTCATTTAATTCATAGTCTTTCAGCTCTACTAGATATTTGATATGGTGTTTCTTCTCCTGAAATATATATTATTTTTTCATCAATCATATTAGATAATTGTATCGTAAGAGTAGATTTTCATATACCTGGTTCTCCAGATAATAATACAACACTACCAGGTACTATTCAGCCACCAAGTACATTATTTAATTCACTAGATTTAGATATTATTTTTTCTAGTGTTGCATCTTTTTTAATATCTGACATATTTGATAATTCTTTTGCTTCTCATTTATTTATTCAAATATTTCATGTAGTAGTTTTAGCTTCTTTGAACTCTTTAAGAGTATTCCACTCTTTACAAAAAGTACATTGTCAAACCCATTTTAGTGATTCATTTCAACAACTTGAGCATAGATACATAGTTTAATTAGTTAGATGTAAGTATATAACTAGTATATATATAAATTTTTAATTGCAAGTAAAAAAGAAAAATTGATTTTTGCTCTTTTTTAATTATTCTATATAAAATTTATTTCTATAATTTTCATTTATGTATAATTTTACAGTATTAGTACAAAAGGAAGATAAATATTATGTAGCACATAATTTGGATTTATGAATAGTTTCTCAGTGATTATCTCATGAAGAATCTATCACAAATTTAAAGGAAGCTACAAAATTATATCTTGAAGATGAAACAGTTAATTCAATAGATAAAAAGATTTTGGATAATAATTATTTTTTAACTAATATTAAAGTTTAATTATGGTAAAATCTGATTACAATTATATTTCTTGAGAGGATTTAATTAAAAAATTAAATAAGTATTACGATTTAAATATTATTACTCAAAAATGAAGTCACATAAAAATTTCAGTTTGATGAGTAAAATCTATAGTACCTAACCATAAAGAGTTGGCTTATGGTACTTTTTCTGCAATAATGAAGCAATTACAAATAGCCGAAAATATATTCTTAAAATTAAAATAAATGAAAAAATCTGATGTAAATGAGTTAATGGTGGGGAAGTTTCAATGAGGTGAAAATTTTGGTTTTTTTATTCCTACAGATAGAGATTATTATGGAGGTGATTTTTATGTGAGAAAAGAAAATTTTGGTTTAGCTCAAGATTGAGACAAAGTAGAGGCAAGGGAATTAGTAGTATCAAAATGAAAAAAGCCAGAAGCAAAGATAATCAAGGCATTTTGAAGAGAACCTCAAAAAAAACCAAAATTCGTAGAGTGAATATACTCTGGATGAGAAGGGAATTTTGGTTTTATAGATGTTGAATGAAATGAAAAATGATTTTTTGTATATGGAAAGAAAAAAAACTGAGCTAAGGATTGAGACAAAGTAAAAGCGGAAATAGTTGATTTCAATGGTAAAAAAGAAGCAATAGTAGTGAAGATTTTTAAAACAGAAGAAGAAGTTGTAATAGGTAGATATAATGATAAAGAAAGTTTCTGATTTGTTATACCAGAAAAAGTACCACCCCTAACCCCTCCTTATCAAGGAGGGGAACAAGCTCCAAAACAAAAAGAAGAAAAGAAATGGACAACTGGAGATATATTTATAGCTTGATCTAGGAAAAATTGAGCTAATACTTGAGATAGAGTAGAAGTAAAAATAATTAAAAAATGAGGGAAAAATCCTGAATGAATAATACTAAAAATTATTAACTAAAAGAACTATTAGCTATATGCTATTAGTTCTTCTTTTTCTATAATTTTACATTTTTCTTTAATTCTTCTATCGCAATTAAAGTTGCAAATTTTCCTAACAAATTTGTTCTTATAAATTTAATAAAATTTAATATATTATTATTTGATATTACATCATTTTTGCTAATAAAATTTGTTACTCTTAAAAATGTTGGTGTTCAGAAGTTTTTTATGTCATTTTCAGACATATTTTTTGAAACTATGTCTGAGAAAATTTCAGAAATATTAGTAGAATTTCATACATCTTTTATAAATTCCTCAAATACTTTTTTAAAAAATATATTTTCGAAAATCATATCTGCTATTGTATTATTTGGAGTGTTCCATTCTTTTAATAATTCATTTTTACTTGGATTATCTGAAAGTCCTGTAAAAAATATAAAAAGATGTGTCATAGCTTGAGTTATAGCCATTTTACTGTCGTGTTCTTCTATTGAACTTTCAATTATATTTATTGATTGTTTTTTTGCATTATCTATTATTTTTAGACTTGTTTCTGATAAATCTCATGCAAATATTACTTTTAGATTTTCTTTTGCTTTAGGTCAGAATAAAAAGTGAAAATTTGATATTCATTTTTGGTTTCTGATATGTTCAGGTGTAGTAGACATTATTCATGAAAAATTTATTAAATCATTATTATCTTGTTTATTATTTATTATTTCACTTATTAGTTTTTCAGTTTCTGTTATTCATACTATTACAGCATTTGCACTATTATTGTTAGCTAATGTATCATTTTTTTCTATTGTATTTGTAGAAAAATCTTCAAAGATTCATCTATCTATTAGGTTTGATGCATGTTGTCATGCTCATCAAAATATGTTTATTGTTTTCATTATGTTTTATGTTAATTTTTTAAATAAAAAAAGCCCACTCTTGTTTTCAAGAAAGGCTTTTTTGTAAATATATTTATATTTTTAGCACACTAAAAAGGTCTTCTTGGTATAATTCAGAAGATAGTAGTATGTATTGTTTATTGTGCTAATTGTTTTCATTGTTGTTGAATTAATATCTGTAAAATACTCTTCTAGAAAAAAATAATCTTTTTTGTTAAAATTTACTCAAAATATTTTCCTTAGAATAACTAATCAAAAAATTATTTTCATAAATTTTATCTAAAAAATATTTATTTATCTTCTTACGAAGGTACTTTACAGATATTAATTATAAAATTTTAATTTTTCATCATTGTCTTTCTAAATCTTTTGAAATAGAATTCCAATCCATATTATTATCAGTTATTACTATAAAGTCAGTATTACCTGGACTTTGTGTTTGAGAATGCAGAGAACTCATATTTATTCATGCATCAGATAATAGAGTCAATCATCTCACGAGTGATCCTGTTTTATTTTCTAGACTTAAAATAATCATTGCTTTGTGATTTGTAAGATTGTGCAATCATTCTATTTCTGGATGTACAGATAAAACTATAAAATCTGTTGTATTTTCATCTGGTCAAAATTTATCATCTATTATTTTTAGATTTGCATTTTTTGCTGCATTTTTATTGCATATTACTGCTTCTCATATTTTTAGATTTGAAATATGTGTAGTTGTAGATTGTTCATTTACAAGTTTTACTTCATTTCATAATCTAGCTATTCATTCATTTTGACATTGAGATATAGCTTGAGGATGACTATGAATTGATTTTAGATTGCTATAATCTGTTCATTCTAGTCATGCTAATATATGCTCTATTTTCAGTGAGTACCATCAAATACTATGAAGTATTTGATTTTTTTGTAATTGGTAAATCCCTTCTGGAGTGATGTTTACTGTTTTTCAATAAGTATTATGAATAGGTACTATTCATGCTAGATTATTTGGTATTTCATTTATTACACTCAAGTTTCAAAGTGATGCTGCTATTGTGTTTCCTGCAATCTCTCTGACTGAATTAGTAATATTTTCTGTTATAGTTATTAGTTTTGCTTCGATATTACTATTTGGTTTTATTATATCATTTGCTACTATTTCAGAGTATGATCATTTTGGTCAAAGAGTTATTATTTTATTATTGTGTTTCATATTATTTTCTATATTTATTAACTTTTTGAGTAAAGTGATTATATATATTTGGATGCTTGTCTATTGAAGCTAATTGTTTCAATTTTCAAGCCATTATATATATTTTTTCTACTTCATTTTTTTCACTTGTTTCTACTTCAAAATGCACTTTTATTTCACTTTTTGTATTTGGATTAAATAATTTCAAAAAAGGGTATTTTTGAAATTCATAATCTTGTCATTTTTTGTAAGTATTTAGGCTTTGGTTTATTACTACTCATAGTCCAAATCATTTATTTAAAAGTTCTTCTAGATGACTAGGTGTTCATCTAAATCTCTCTATTTCCAATCAATTCAATTGTTCTTTTACAGAATCTATTGTTAATTCTGTTTCGTTTTCAGTATTTTCACTGATATTGCTTAGATTTTCTCATAAATCTAAACTTTGGTTTCATCTATCTACAAACATAATATTAATCTTAAAATTTAAAAATAAAAAAATCTTTCAATTTCTTGAAAGACTTATTTGGTACAAAATTATTATAAAAATATTTTAAATACTAAAAAGCATCCTTCAAGATTGAAAGATTAAAGAAGTAGAAGAAAAATGTATTTCTCAAGTTACTCATTTGCTTTTTTATTAAATATTTTTAATTAAGTAATTTAGATATAATCATTTTTTTTATTATTGCAAATTTTTTTTTGAGAATATTATTTAATTAAATCTTCAATTTTTCAAGATGTTTCTTTTACAGATTGATTTACTTTTAAATACATTTCTGGATTTACAATCACTCATTTGTATATTCAAATATCAGGATTTATTTCATCTGTTAATTTATTTAGTCAATCTATCATAATATAATGTTTTCAATTGTATTCAAAAAATCATTTATATTTTGGATTTTGCCTTTTATTTTCCAACTCTTTTGCATAGAATCAAACCATTTCAAAATTTTGATTTAATAAATGTTTATATTCCTCTATATTATTTTCTTCAAATTCTAATAAAAGTAAATTACTACCAAAATCTATTATATTCATTCAATTAAATATAATTTTTTCATAATTACTTTCTTTTAAAATATATCTTTCGATTTTTATTAATTGAGTTTCATTTAATTCTGTGTCTCTAAAAATAATATCATCAAATTTATATTCATTTTTTACTTTATCTAAATATTTTATTTCCATATTTTTAAATTATTTATTAATTTTTACTTTCCCAAAATCTATTATATATATAATAAATTTTCAATTTTTTAAACTTGCCATTATATTTTTTGAATGTAAATCTATGTGTTCTAATCAATTATCTTCTAAATATTTCAATGCTTGTTGCACATCATCTCTATATACAACTCAATTACGAAATGCACCTAATTCTTTTTGATACATTTTTTCCCACATATCCAAATTAGCGTTATATCATATTACTCTTCATAATTCTAATTCATCTAATATTTGTATAAATTTACTATCTGTAACTTTATTTATATCTATATTATTTTCTCTAGAATATATAGCTAGTTTTTCAGCATATTTTTCTTTATAATGCCATGTATATAATGATTGACCTTCTATTTTATCCATTATATATATTCATTTTTTATGTTCAATAAATTCATCAATTTCTGCTATTCTTATATTATCTGGTACATTATTAGGTCTTCATTTTTCCAATGTATTATAAAAAGTTCTATGATTTTCATATTCGTCTTTTAATGAATCCACTTTTCAGTCTTTTGCTATTTTTATAACTTTATCGCTTTTTGTTTTATGTTTTAATATTATTGCATTGTCTCATTCTCAAATTATATCACTAGCATCAATTTTTCATAAATATTCTTTATATTCTAATAAAAAACTATACTTTGGATCTTCATATAATGATTTTTCACTTACAACTTTCTCAATTCACAATCTATTCTTGATTTCTCATATTGCATTTTCAAAAACTTTAGTATCCACTTTTTCCATAAATTTAGCTAATTTTCATCATTTAACATTAAAAAAATTATTATTAATATTTTAATAATTTTAACATATTTTTTGAGTTATGGCAATATTTTGGTGGTAAGATATTTAATAATACACTTTTTATATACAATTATGTTATTTAAATTGGACTTTGCTTTGATAATGATTATATTAAAAATAATTAACATTAATTTAAATATATGGCTCAATTATTTAAGAAAAATACAATTAGTGAAAAATTAGAAAATTTTGAAATTCCAGATTTTGAAACAAAAATAAATATATTAAATAAATGGTATAATTTATATAAAACTTGAAACCTTCAAAATAAAAAAGAAGAAGAGCTAGAATGACCATTTTGAGATGATTTTTTTTGAAAAATTCTTTGATATGATACATTAACGGAAAACGAAATATATAATAGAAAATTTCAACCAAAAGCACCAGAATGATGACAAAAAGCTGATTTATGACTTGGTTATTTTTGATGTGATAAAAACATCATGAAAGTAGTAGTAGAGCTAAAAGATTCTAAAACTTCTCTTGATAAACCACAACAAAGAGCATGAAATCTAACACCTATTCAACAAGCTTTTAAATATAAACCATATTTTAAAGAATGTGATTTTATTATTGTTTCAAATTTTTATGAAACACGTCTATATATAGATAGTTATTATGATTATGAATCATGGACTTTAGAAAGTCTAGTTTCTGAGGAAGATAATTATTTCCAGTTTAGGAAGTTTTATTATTTGTTGTCAAAGCATACTTTAATATCTGAAAATACTGTTTCAAATACAAAAAGTCTTTTATCTATTATAAGGTCACAAGAAAAAGAAATTACTAAAAGTTTTTACAAAGAATATTCATTACTTAGAAAAGCATTATTTAAAGACATAATTAAAAATAATACATTTAAAAAATCAGAATTAGATTTAGCATTAAATAAGACTCAAAAAATAATTGATAGAATTATTTTTATACATTTTTGTGAAGATTTATGATTATTACCTAGCTGAAAGTTAAAAGAAAATATTTTTAAAGCTGATGAAATATGATTTAGTCCTTGGGAAGTACTAAAGATATTTTTCAGATGAGTAGATAAATGAAGTGATAAATTATGAATACCAGATTGATATAATGGATGATTATTTCACGAAGATAAATTTTTAGATAATCTAAAAGTGTGAGATGAAATTTGTAAAAAGTTTGTTGATTTATGAGAATATGATTTCAAAGATGATTTGAGTGTAAATATTTTATGACATATATTTGAGCAGTCTATAAGTGATATAGAAGAAATAAAAGATAAAATAAACAATAATGAAGAAATAGAAAAAGTAAGTAAGAGAAAAAAAGACGGTATTTTTTATACTCCAGAATATATAGTAGATTATATAGTGAAAAATAGTGTATGAAAAAAAATAGATGAATGGGAAGATGAATTGAAACTAAAACATAATCTAAAAGAAGATATAACAGATAAAAACTATACAAAAAGAGCAATAGAAGTATACAGCGAATTACAAGAAAAAGTGCAAAATATCAAAGTACTAGATCCAGCTTGTTGAAGTGGTGCTTTTTTGGTGAAAGTTTTTGATTTCTTACTAGAAAAAAATAAAGAAATTTCAAAAAAACTAGATGATTTATGACAAAATCAAGGTTTATTTTCTACAGAAAATTATTTCAAAACAATACTACAAAACAATATTTACTGAGTAGATTTAAACGAAGAAAGTGTAGAAATAACTAAGCTTAGTTTATGGTTAAAAACTGCTCAAAAAGGGAAGAAATTAGCAAATCTAGATAATAATATCAAGTGTGGAAATAGTCTAATAGATGATAAAGAAATTGCTTGAGATAAGGCATTTGTTTGGGAAGAAGAGTTTAGTGAGATATTTGGTAATGGCTGATTTGATGTGATTGTTGGGAATCCACCTTATCTCAGAATACAATGACTTCAAGCTTTTCATAATGAAGATGTAAAATATTTTGAAAATAATTATATTTCAGCTACTTGAAATTATGATATTTATGTTTTATTTATTGAAAAATCTAATATTTTACTAAATAAGTCTTGAAAATTATGATTTATTTTACCACATAAATTTTTAAACTCAGATTTTTGAAGTTGAATTAGAAAAGTACTATCAGAAAATAAATCAGTTGAAAAAGTTATCAGTTTTTGACATAATCTAATATTTGAAAATGTATCTACTTATACTTGTTTATTATTTTTAAATAAGACTTTAAATAATGAATTTGAATATGTTGAATTTTGAGATTTTAAAAGTAATAGTTTAGAAATAACACAACATTTATTTTCATTAAAAAAAGAAGATTTTTCAATTATTGACTATAATAATTTATCTGAAAAAGTTTGGACTTTAACTGATGATAAATCATCAAAGATAATAGAAAAAATTAATAAAATGCCACTGAAAGTTTGAGATGTTTTTGAAAAAATATTTCAATGAATAGCCACAAGCTGAGATAAAGTTTACTTAATAAAATGAAAACAAGAATGAAATTTTATTAAATGATTTTCTGAACAATTGAAAAAAGTAGTTGAAATAGAATTATGACTTTTAAAACCATTTTTAAAGTGAGAAAATGTAAAAAAATATTCCTATTTAATAAATGAATACTTTGTAATATTTCCTTATTTATTAGAAAATTGAAAGGCCATTTCTATGGATGAAGAATACATAAGATTTAATTTTCCAAAATGATATGAATATTTAAAAGAAAATGAAAATTTTTTGAGATGAAGAGAAAGTTGAAAGATGAATAAAGAATGATGGTTTTTATATATTTATCCTAAGAGTTTAGCTATTTTTGAGCAAGATAAAATATCAACTCCTGATATTTCATTGTGAACTAATATGTCATACAATAATTATTTATATCATTGAACTACAATATATAGTTTTATAAAAAAACAGGAAATACAAGAAGATTATAAATATTGGCTTACAATTTTAAATTCTTCAGTAATGTGGTTTTTCTTGAAAAATACTTGAAACATATTAAGAGGTTGATATTTTAGATTTAAAACAAATTATTTATTACCATTCTGATTACCTAAATTAGATAATTTAGATTTACAAACTCCATTCATTGAAAAAGCAGATTTCATGCTTGATAAAAACAAAGAATTACAAGAAAAACTAAGTAATTGCTTAGAGTTTTTAAAACAAAAATTTGGTATAGAAAAGGCAAATACAAAATTAGAAAAATTTTATATGCATGATTTCGTAGATTTCAAGAAAGCATTATGAATTAAAAAAATCTCAATGCTAGAAGAAGAAGATTTGATGAATTGGTTTAAGATTAAAAAAGAAGAATTAGTTAGTTTGAAATATGAGATAGATGAATGTGATAGGGAAATAGATGAGATGGTTTTTGATTTGTATGGTTTGAGTGAGGATGAGAGGAGTGTGGTTTTAGGGCAATGCCATTAAGTTAAGAATAAAATAGCATTAAATAGAGAAGATACCAATTTAAAAATTGGTATTTTTTGTGTAAAAAAACTTGACAAAGGTAAAAAAGCTAAAAATCAAAAGTATATATTATATACTAA
>JAUXPL010000053.1 GCA_030683605.1 Candidatus Altimarinota bacterium | reverse complement strand
TTAGTATATAATATATACTTTTGATTTTTAGCTTTTTTACCTTTGTCAAGTTTTTTTACACAAAAAATACCAATTTTTAAATTGGTATCTTCTCTATTTAATGCTATTTTATTCTTAACTTAATGGCATTGCCCTAAAACCCCAATATTTCTATAAGATTTTTAAGTATTAGTTTTAGTTACATGTTTAGTTTTATGTTTCTTCCCTTTTCAAGGGAAGTCCCGAAGGGGATGGGTTATAAAATTAGACAAACAATTTTTATTATTTTCATGTATAAATTCAATTTATTCCAAAACTATCAGCTCATTATACTTCCCTTCTATGAAATCATAATCCTTATTAAACTGATTTATATCATCATTTTTGATTCTGAGAGCTACGAGGCTACCATATCCGTCCTTTGTTGGTCAGACTTTTAGTCATATTTTTTGGCTTGATATTCTCACAGAGCTATATGATTCTAGTTGTTTGATTTGATCTAATAATTCTTCGTTAAATCACTTAAGTATTCCAGTAGTTTTTGGATAAAATACGAAAACAGCATTGGATAATGAAGTATTATGATATAGATTGTTTTTCAGTGGCATAGTCAACAAATTGAATCCATATATATTTTGTATCATTTCTAGTCTATATCATCATATTCTAGCATTTAATTCTATATTTTTTATCACTCATTTACTAGTCAATTTGAATTCATGATGTATAAAAGTATCTCTAATACCGAATGTTTTTATATTTTTTTCTATAAATATTTTCACATCTTCGAAGCTGATTTCTGATTCTATTACTTTTCAATTAATTCTCACATAGTTAGAAAAATCATCTATACCTATTTTTCTAGACGAGTTCACTTTTACAATAGGAGAATAAAATACTTCTCATATAGTATTCACGAAATAATTCACAGTATACATTTCTCAGTCTATGAATTCTTCTATCAAATACTTAATATTTTTTATTCATCTATCTGACATATTTTGGTCCAAATATCTAATATTTGATAGATAATTATCTAGTTCTAGTTTTGAATGAATTAGCACTACTCCAGAGCTTTGAGCTCATGCTATAGGTTTGATTACATACGGAAAACTTAGTTTATCAAAATACTCATAGCTATTATCCGTCTCTATATCTATTTGAAAATATTCTACAGAAGTATCAGGGTAGTTCGCCAATAATAATTCCCTCTGCAAATTCTTGTTTCTAAATGCTTCATAGTGTTCAGACACGGTATATCACAGCTCTTTTTTGAGTTCAAATAAAGGCAATACAAGTGTTTCATCAAAAGTATTTATATAGTACACATATGACTTATTTATAGCTATGATTTGTTTTTTCAAATCATCCATAGAGTCATAATACAATATATCAAAAGCTTCGCTTTCTATGTGTTTTTCGGTATTTTTAGACAGATTTTTATCGAAAAAAACCAGTGTTTTAATATTATGATTTTTATACAAATCAGTGTAAGCAACTATATAATAATCATGCATCTTGTATCCCCTAGAAATATTTATCAAAAATTTTGACATAAAATAAAATCATATAATAAATTTATATGATTTTATTTATTTTGGGATTAATTCAAAATAATATTGATTTATTTTTGTTTTTAATATAATTAGCATACTTATATGCTCCCATCGTCTAGTGGCCTAGGACACCACCCTCTCACGGTGGATACAGGGGTTCAAATCCCCTTGGGAGTACCAAAAGAGAAAGAAAAAAATCACGAAATAATATTTCGTGATTTTTTGATATATTTAAATTATTTTAATTTAAAACACTATAAACTTTTTCACTAGATGATTTAACATCTTTATTAACTTCAAAATATTTACTAGGATTTACAATAATTCATCTCTACTTTTTGTATCATTGAAAAATAATACAATATCTTGTCATTTTAATAAGAAAAAATCTAGATTTTCATCAAATTTTATGTAAGTTTCTTCTTTTATGTGATTTGTTAAGTCCCATTTTCAATCTATCATATTTTGAATAGATTTTTTTCTCATATCAATATATGTTCAATCTAATGCTAGAGATGTTATGTTTCTTTTTTCTATTTGCATATTATTTTGTTAATTTACTTTAACTTTTTCTTCCCTAGCTCATTCACAAACTTATCAAAATCTCAAATATAATTTTTATCTTGCTCTATTCTAAATTTTTCAAACTCTTCTATTGCCTTTTTATCTGCTGTTTCTTTAGAAATACTTCATTTTCAATCTAATAATTCCATATCATTTAATTCTAAAAAGTTTTTTGTTTTTTCTACCCAATCTTTCATATACATAACTTTTCCTTTCTTAGCTTGGAGTTCTGCAAAATCTAAGTATCCAGACACTAAAAGATTAAGTGTATCTATTTCTTCTTCACTCAGATAGTTTTTTCAGATTGTTATATCTGTTTTAACTATCTTTCATCATGTTTTTTGTCATTTCCAACTTGTAAGTCACATATTTGGTTCTTTTGCATTTACTCTTGAACTTATAAGCTCAGGAGCTGTACTATGTGAAACTGCATATAAAAATTTATTTTGTATCTCAGCAAAAAACTCTCTACTTATTTGTGAGTTTGGATCATAATCATCACTTGTTGAATAAATATCAGTAATCTTTTGATAAAATCTTCTTTCACTTGCTCTAATCTCTCTAATTCTAGCAAGTAATTCATCAAAATAATCTTTTCAAAAATGACTTCAGTTTTTTAGTCTTTCATCATCCATTACAAATCATTTTATAACATACTCTTTCAATACATTTGTAGCCCAAATTCTAAATTTAGTTGCTTTATATGAATTTACTCTGTATCATACTGCAATAATTGCATCTAGATTATAAAAAGCTACTTCTCTTTTTACTTCTCTTTCTCATTCTTTTTGAACTATTTCCATTTTGGAAATAGTTGATTCTTCTAAAACTTCTCATTCAGAATAAATATTAGTTAAATGTTTATTTATTGCTGGTGTTTCAACTCAAAATAACTCTCACATTTGTTTTTGTGAAAGCCATATAGTTTCATCTTTAAATACTACATTTATTTTTATATCTCCTTCATCTGATTTATAAAAAAGTATTTCTCAAGTACTTGATCCTGACATATTTCTATTTTGTTAATTTAAATAAATCATTTGGTTTACATTTAAACCCTTTCAAAAGTTCTCAAATCGTTTCAAAACTTACTTTTGTCGTTCTTCATTCTTTTATATTCCACAGTTGTTGGTAACTAAGTGATACTTTTTTCTCTAAATCACTTAATTTCATATTTTTCTTCTCTAATAGTCATTCTATATTTATTTCTACTTTCATATTATTTTTATATTTTTTAAATATTCTAAAATAATATAACTGTAATTGATAATAAATCAAGTTAAAAAATAATACATTTTTACTCCAAAAACTATTTTGTATATACTTGCTAATATCTCTATATAGCCAAGGTGTATGTTTTATTTTTTGGAGTAAGAGTTTTTACTTTTACATTAAAAAAAGAGTAAAAATATATTTTACTCAAGACATATTAATTCTTTATTAATTTTTTTATGTACTCAATTTGGATTTATAGATATTGTTTCATTTTTTGATTTAACATTTTCTCTATCATTAATCTTTCTTCAAAACTAATGTATCATTTATTACTTTTCTTTTTTATATTTTTTTCTATAATTTTCATAAGATACTTTTGGGATAATTAAACTAAGCATTTATATTATACTCAAAGTGTCCGTTTTTATTTTAGAATTTTTACTTTTTTTTATGTTGTTGCTGTCATAAATTAAGTTATTAATTAATAAAGTAGTATAATTATATACATTTATCTTACTAAGCCTATTTTTTAGATTATCATAATTGCAAAAAAAAATATTAGTCTATACTTAAAATAATATACAATTTTTTAAATTATTAATTTATATTTAATGAATCTTTGTATAATCACTTAGAAGTAGAAAAATTTTGAAATAGTATAGAACTGTAAAACAAAATTGATTAAATTGAAAAATATCTTAATAATGACTATTAAACAACTTTTTAATAATTAAAATTAATAATATGAATAATATACATATGTGAGTTTATTGAATATATATTGAAAATGATAAAATTCTTTTAATTAAGAAAGCTCGTTGACCATATATATGAATGTATGATTTACCTGGTTGATGAATAGAATATTGAGAAACTATATCTGAGTGTTTAAAAAGAGAAATATATGAAGAAACTTGAACTCAATTATTAAATTGTAATTTTATATGAAATAATGAATACATATGTGAATATATGAATCCAAAAAATGAACCTAAAAAATCTCATCACATATGATTTTATTATAAAGTAGAATTATCATATGAAAATATTAAAACTTGACCGGACTTCGAAGATTCACTAGGATCAGAATTTATTGATATAAAAGAGCTAGATCAAATAAAATTATCTCCTATAGCAAAACCTATGATAGAAAAAGCATTATCTATGATAGACAAGAGTTTATAAAAAAGAAATACTAAGTACTTCTATTAATTAAACCAAAACTGGTATACTCCTATCCCCTTCTAATTCAATAATTTTTGTTCTAATCTCATGTACTAAGGAGTAGTAAAAGAGAAAATAAAATCACGAAATAATATTTCGTGATTTTTCTAATCATTAAAATTCACTCTCATTTCTAATATTCAAATTAATTCATTTAACAATTTATTTTTTACAAAACTTTTTTGTTTTTCGTCTAATACTTCTCATAATCACTCTAATATTTTATAATTTTTTGGTAATTTCTTTATAAAAATTAATACTTCTGATAAATATTGTTTTAGAGTTTTACCTGTTCTTTCTAGAATAATTGATTCATTTATTGGAAAACTATTTTTAAAGAAAAAATATACATCATAGATATCTCTATTAGCTAATCTCTTTCTGTCAGTTAATGCAACTAATTTATTTGCAAAAATTGTATCTTTTGATTGAATATTTATATCTGTTCAATAAAAATTTACTATTTCATATTTATTATTTTTCCAAATATTTCTACTGAAATCAATTTTTATATTCATATCATCATTTCAGTAAGATAATAAAATATTTTGTCATTTTTTTATATTTCAGTATTTTTTCAAAATATTATTTATTTCATCATCATAATTTTCTCATGATTTTAAATCAGAAATAATATCGAAATCTAAATCAGTAGAAAATCTATCTAATCAATACAAAAAATAGCATGCAGTTCATCATTTAAAAGCTAGTTTATTTGAAAATGGCAACTCAAATATTTCTTTTAAAATATTATACATTACTTGTCTATGTTTATCCTTGTTTAACATTTTTTATTAATTTTTTAATTTCTAAAATAACTCTTTTGTTATATATTTGTGAAATCTCCTCTAATTTTTCTAAATTTATGGATTCTAGATTATCAAAATAATAATTCTTACTTAAATATATCCTATCACATACTGCTCTTTCTTTTGATGCTATCATATAATTTTCTCTATATTCTATTCATAATGGATTTAATAATATTGAAGATTTTAATTTATTAAATTTAAATATTTTTCAGTGTACTTCTTTTTCAAAAGTATCATCAGATGCTAAAAAAATAGTACTAGAATAATCCTGAAAAACAATTCATTCTCTTTGTAAAACAGTTTCAAATGAAATATAAGATGTTTTTTTTAATTTACATGCAAATTCATAAATATTATATTTTTTAAATCAATAAATTCAGTAATATAAATTTATTAATATTCAATTTTCACTAGTTCTTTGTAAAAACTTATCCAATGCAAAATTAGTAGAAAAATCCAAGATTTTTCTGATATCATTTTTAGTAAATATAGTTTTACCAGAATTTATTAATTTTGAAATATTATTCATATATCCTTTAAATTAGTACATATATGTATTATTATACAGGAAATTATAAATAATAGCAAATTATTATATTATTTTTCTCACCCTCACATTAATAGCCCCGTACGGGGCTATTTTGTTATTCATGCAGATTATTATCCTACAAGCAAATCCTCTAAATAATGCCTGATAGTCAAACCAGATTGCTCATTTCCTATTATGCATTGATTACCAGCAGATATATGAAACACATTTGCAGCATCTAGTCCCTCATGACATTCATAAGTCACATCAGAAAAATGCAAAGTACAATCACATCCTCCCATTTCACCTATATATGGACCAAGTACTACTGATGTCTCTCCAGGTTCTATAGAGACTTCTTGACCATAACCATAAGTAATATGCCATGTCAAAGCTATAACTGTAAAACTAGCATTATTTTTAACTTGCATTTTGTAGCTCCTATTTAAAACTATTGGTAATCGCTCACACTAATAAAAGAAAATAAAATTTTGGCTTGACAGAATATTGTTAAAAATAAAAAGTATTGTTTAAATAAAGCCAAATAAACGATAATAATGAATAGGATTTAACTTTCAAAAATACATTAAAAGAGT
>JAUXPL010000016.1 GCA_030683605.1 Candidatus Altimarinota bacterium | reverse complement strand
TACTTAGGTTCTAATCCCTCCCCCTGCGGGGACTCCCTTTGGAAAAGGGAGAAATTTCTTCCTTTTCCAAAGGAAGTACCGAGGTACGAGGGGATGGATTAGAAAAATATACCACATTTTTTCCTTAACTTAATGGTATTGAGCTAAAGCTGGAGAGGCTCATTTAAATTGTAGCCCCTTTCTCTTAAGTAAGAGAAAACATTCAGGATAGAGTTATGAAAATAAGTAAAAGTCATTTTATTGACTTTTATATTTTATTAATGTATAATAATACAGTATTTATATTTTCATTATAGATAAATGAACTCAAAAGCGAACAAAATCCAAGCTTTTCCATATCCAAAAGATAAAGTAGCTCATAATCCATCTATTGATTACATTTTAAGTAACTACTTTCCTACACTAAAAAGTAAGGTAGAGAAAGTACTGGATGATAAATCTAGAAGAATAAATCCTGAGTACTTGAAATGAAATAATATTCCAGTAAATGTAATGGATTTGTACTCACTAGAAAAAAATAAAATACTCTTAAAAAATAATTTAAAAGAATTAAAAGAAACATTAGGATGAAAAAAACCTATTGTGTTTTTATGAGATTCTTGTTTTACAAATGATTTATTTATCATTGAGCTTCGTAACATTTTGGATACTGAATTTGATGATTATGTAGATGTGGTAGATATTTGTTATCAAGATATGTCAAAAAATGAACATATTTGAGAAAAATTATATGAAAATTCTATAGTTATTTTATGATGAAGTTTTTCTGATTTAGATGATGTACCTGAAGAATTATTTGAATCAAATTTGGCAAATTTTATAAAAAAAGTACATAATAACAAGATAAATAGCAAACTAATATGAATTTGTTGGTGACAACAATTGATTAGTAGTATTATCGGATTTGATGAATATTTCTCTGAAAAAATAACTAGTACATATAGAGGTGTTGCTCAATTTGGTATAATGCCTTGAGAATTGGTTACTAGTATCAATCAAGTACCATTTGTATATCAAGAAATATTAAATTCTATTACAAATAACTGAACATTAAACAAAATCCAATACCCGCTTACTAGAACAGGACACGTAGATTTCAACTTACTAGATTCTTATCAACTTAGCTCGGATTCTACTATAACATTTTTAAAGGATTCAATAACTTGAAGCCCTATTATTTGGTGAACTAGAAATGGTAATATACTATGAAATCAAGCTCACTTTGAAATAAATTATGATAGAGATAAATTAATATTATGAAATCAAATAAATACTTTAATACCTATTTTACAAGATACCTATTGAAAAGAAGCTGAAAATATTTGGTACAATATAGATAGAAATAATACAATAGATCCATATACTGCTCAATCGTTTTATTCTACAAGTTTATTATCATTTAGTGATTCAATTCTAAAGAAAAAAGAATTCTTTTGAAATAATAAAGATGAGAATAAAATTAATAAAAAAATACAATCTCAATATGATGTAAGAGAATTAATAGCACAATTAAATTTTTGAAATGATAAAGAAACAGAAAAATTATATAATAGTGAATCAGAAAATATCTGATTTAATTATATGAATAAAGAAGAATTATTAAAAAATCTAGATAAATCTTGATTTTTGAGATTATCTACTCTATTTGATTGGAAAGTAAATAGATGAATGAATGAAGCAAATGAAATTCTTTGAATTAATTTAGAAGATTTAATTAATTATCATCACGATAAATCATCATGAAATTATGTAATTAGGGATTGGTGATCATGAAACTGAAAATTGGTAGATGATATTATTAAAAAAACATGATTAAATGCATATTGAGTATCGGATTTCGCATATTTTGATATTTATGAAGCATTAATAAATCTGGATAATTTCAAAGATATTCCTAGAAATTTACTTAAAATATTTGTTCAAGAATTGATAGGTAACTATAAGACATTAAAAAATTGAACAGTTTTTGATAGAGTAAAGAAATCAATAAACAAAATAGAAATGAAAGAAACAACATACAAAGTTTCTTCAATGTTTACTGATAAAACTTATAGATTCAGTGATAATTTAGAAGAAATAACTCAAGAAGACAAAGATTATCTAGAAAAAAATAATAATAAAATAGATGAATTAAAATTATTTATAAATAATAATTTCTATGATATGATTATTTGATATTTTGATAATGTACTGATTTCTGATTTCAATTCCCTTTATATACCAGATAATATTATAAAAAATATTGATTTTCAAATAGCTATAAGATCTACATCACATGTTGAATGAAAATATTTAGAAAAAACATTAGAAGATTACTTAAAAATATCATCAAAACCTTGATCTATATATATAGATAATTGAGTAGTTAGATCATATAGTTGAGTACCTAGAATAAAAGAATTTTCAAATTTAGAAAGAAATAACAATAATATAAAAATATATTTCATATATGATACAAATACTAGTTATATAACATCAGCAGTGATATTAAAAGAACCTTTTGTAGAAAAAAAAGCAATACAAGATTTTTTAAAGGATTGATATAAATTATTAACAACAGAGGAAATAAATAGTTGTAGCTTTTTGAAAATAGAGAGATTTTTCAGAGAATTAATGATTTTTACATTTAAAAATTTGCAATTCAACCATGATAAAAACAAGGAAATAATGGATTTTTTAAAAGAATTATCAGTTGAAATAGAGAATCTGGATATAGAAAGTATAAAATTAATAATAATAAATAAAATAAATAGTCTAATAATAGATATAAATAAGGAATATAGTGAAAATTATACTGAAATTAATGAGAAAGATTTTGAATTTTATCTTTCAAAAGTAAATGAAGATATAAAAGAATTATTTACAAATTGAAAAATAGAAAATCCAAGTTGGTTTAATACTGTATTTGAAAGAAAAAATTAAATTTTGAATTTATTTAATTTTATGTAAGATAAAAGAAATATAAAACCACCCCCTAACCCCCTCCTTAGTAAGGAGGGTGAATCATAGGAAAATAATATTTTATAAAAATTATAAAAAATGATTGAAAAAGCATTAAAAGCAATCTGATTAAATGAAGGTGAAATTACAGTTTATTCAGAATTATTAACTATTTGATCATCAGCAGCATCTACTATAGCAGCTAGAACAAAGATAAATAAGAGTACGGTTAGATACATATGCCAATGATTAGTAAAAAAATGATTGATTTTTTCTATCAAAAAAGATACTACATTTATTTATAGTCCAGAATCTCCGAATAGATTATACACTCTATTAAAAGAAGATAAAAGAAAATTAAAAGAAAAAGAGGATAATATAGAAAAAACAATCTCATATTTTGAAAATATAAAAAACAAGAGAACTTCTCTACCTGAAGTAACATTTTATCAATGAAAAGAATGATTAGAAAAGCTTTATGCAAAGATACTTGAAATAAATAAACCTATTGATTCTATAGAAGATAATTGAGAAATGGTTAGTGCAATACCAGAATGTGTAGATTTTTTTATAAGTGAGAGAAAAAGAAAAAAAATATACAATAGAGTAATATGCCCCTCTAAAAATACTATAAATGTAGAATCTATTGAAGATTTGAGAACAGTAAAAACCATAGATGAGAAATTTTTTCCATTTTCATGAGATATAAAAATATGCTGAGACAAAGTAAATATAATGTCTTTCATAGAAAATAATTCTGTAGCAATATCTATTACTGATGAAAATATAGCAAATAATTTTAGATTAATATTCAATTATATGTGGTCACAAATCGGTGATAACAAGTAAAAACTGTTTTCTAAAACAGTTTTTTTGTTTATTTAAAATATTATTTTTAAAATACTATTGACTTTTAATGTTTTTTATGTATTATTTTCTCAAGAGATACAAAATAAATCTCAAAAATTAAACAAAAACAAATTTTCTCATTAGGAGAACCACATGAAAACAAAATTAATAATAAAATTGATGTTGTTATTTGGTATAGTGATTATGTCTACTGGATGTGCTTATCAGCCATACCGTATGGATTTACCAACTACGGAAAATTTCAAAAGGACTGAAATAATAACAGATGAACAAGGAAGAAGTCAAAAAAAAGAAGTAATAGAAGAAAGAAGGCTGCTTGAACCAGCCGAAAAGTATCAACAAAGATATTACGGTGGCTATAACAACAGATACAATAATAGTGTACCATATTATCGACAAGGTAGAAATGCAGTAAGAATTTGCATTTTTGGATGCGATAATAATCGTCGTAATCGTCGTAATAGAAATAATTGGTAAAAGTTATCAATAATAACTTTTCACATAATTGTGAATATTTTGCTTATTGATAATTATATAAAGAGATAGGATAATTCCTATCTCTTTTATCTATATATTTCTATTGCAAAATACTTTGCTATGGCATATAATTTCTAACAAAAAACAGAAAACTAATTAGTTTTCTGTTTTATTTTTATACATTTCACGAGCAATTTTTTGAGCTTCATTATGATTTACTATCATATCAATATAATCGAGTTTATTATCTATGGGATTATGAATTGCTTTAATATCAGCTGTTTCTAAAACTGGCAAATATTTCCTAATAAATTTTGCTTTTTTATCAAATTTTTCTGATTGCAAACATGGATTAAATATCCTAAGTGGTTTAGGATCAGCTCAAACAGATGCTGACCATTGCCAATTTCAAAAATTAACATTTTCATCATAATCAAGTAAATGTTTTTTGAAAAATTCTTCTCACAATCTCCAGTCAATAAGCAAATCTTTAGTGAGAAATGAAGCTACAATCATACGAGCTCTACCATGCATCCAGTTTGTCTCTAACAATTGCTTCATAGCAGCATCCACTACTGGATAACCTGTTTTTCATTCACACCATTTTTGAAACAATTCTGTATCGCTTTTCCATTTTATATGTCTCTTATTTTCTTGAAATTCATATTTTTTAGTAAATGGAAAATAATAATCAATATGCTGCCAAAATTCTCTCCAAGCAAGTTCACTTATAAATGTTTCTGATTCATCTTTTACCTTTAAATAGACTTCCCTAACAGAAAAAATACCAAATCTCAAATAAACAGATAATCTAGAAGTACCATCCAAATCCAGATCATTTCTAAATGATTCATAATGCTTGAAATCAAATTTTTCAAGTCTATCTTTTCAAAAATCTATAGTAAAATATGGATGTCTATATCATTTTATTAATTTATCTAACAAATGTTCTATTCCTTCCCCTTGATAAGGGGGAAGCTTAGGATGGGGGTTATTGATTTGATTAAATTGTTTAGCTTCTTGTAATACTATTTCTTTACCTATTAATTGTTTTTTCCAGAGTTTAAAATAAGGAGTAAATACTTTTCTTTGCTCTATTTCATTTGGCTCATTTAATAAATAATCATTTTCTAATATAAATGTAATATTGTTTTCCATACAATAATTCTCTATTTTTTCATCTCTAGATTTACCATATCTACTATATGATTTATTTGCATAAATTGTATTTATATCATATTTTTTACATATTTCTGGAATTATATTTTCAGGATAATCATGAAAAATAGTCAATTTTCATCATAGTTTTTTTAGCTGATTATCTAGATTTATTAGTGCTTCTTTTAGAAATAAAAACTTTTTATCAGACAATCATAAAAATCATGGAATAATATTTTTATCCAATATAAATATAGGGAAAATACTATCACTATTTTCTATTGATTTAATAAATCAATTATTATCAAAAGTCCTTAAGTCTTGCCTAAACCAAAAAATCGATTTTTTATTCATCACATTATTTATAATTCTAAAATCCTTCAACTATAACTTAGTTCTACTAATTCTTTAGGAAATGGATTAAGTATAGATTGTTTTAATATGTATTCTTTTTTATCTCTGAGTGCCCATGTTTTCATAATACTTATTACTGAGCTTGTAGGGATTCTTCACTCTCTATATACATCTATTGTTTCCAAGAAAAACTCCTTTTCTTCACTAGAACAAGTATCTTTAAAATATCAAAATATATGAGTTAGAGTATTAACCATTTTTCATATATTTGTAGTAGTATTAAATAATTTAATTAGTTCTTTAGAATAATAATTGTATATTTCCGCAGAATTTTCTTTATTATAACTTGCAACTATTTGTCATAACAATACTTGAATCGATGGTGAATAAAACATAAATAAATATTTATTTTTCGCTTGGAAATCTGATAAATCTGATATTTTTTTTGTCTTATTTATCTCTCTAAATTCTGCTAGACAAAATATTTTAGTCAAAAATTCTTCTCTAAGTTTGAAATTTTTCAGTCTTCATTCATCTTCTGTCGGTATATTCGGAAACATTTCATATATTTTATTTCCAAATATTCAACTAGAATATTTATTATTAATACTATAAGAATCTACTTTATCATAGACTTTTACATCCTTTATCCCACAGCTAGGACTACGATTTTTCATTATAAATCAATCTATTTCCTTCTGAGTTTTTAAAAAATTTTCAGAAAAATAATCCATCTCATCAGTTAAATCTGTTTTACTACTCGGTTGAAATAATCTAGTTTCATTATCAACATTTACCAAACGAAGTGGCATTCTAGGTGTTCATAATCATATAGCAACTTCTGGACAAACAGGAATATAATTCACATAATCTCAAAGTTTTTTCAAAAAATTATCATTTATCATATCACCATTAAATCTACAATGATCAAAATTCAAACATTTAGAAATAATAATATTAGGTTTGTAGAATGATTTATTCATTTTTATTTATTTAGTGAATTAATACTTGTATAATATTTAGAAAAAAACTTAAAGCAAAAAAAAGAGTACTTACTCTTTTTTTACACATATTATAGTGTTATAATATTTTCCAAAATATAATTTAAACATTGTTGATTCAAAATATATTTATCATTTATAATTATTTTTTGTTTTGCTCTAGTAGATGCTACATATAAAATATTTAATTCTTGATATAATTCTTCTAAATAATTTAATTTAATTTTAACATCATTTTTATTAAAAATAAACTTAAAACATAAAAATAAATCATTTGTATCCATAAAAGAAACATTTATAAAATCATCTAATAAAACAATATTTTGCCATTCTAATCATTTTGATTTATGAGCTGTAGTAATTGCATAATCAGAATATAAGTAATCTATTGACGCTTCTTTTTTTAGTAATTTTACTAATTGTTCTATATCGTCCACTCATCTATAAGTATTTATATTTATTTTTCAAGAAATTATATCTTCAAATAATTTAATTATATTTTTTATTTCTATATCACTTCATTCAGTAGAATATTTAACTAATTCATTATGATTTGTAAATAATTTAATAAAACTATTACTTATTTTATTAATTTCATTATAGTATAAATAATTAATATCTAGTAATAATCAATAACTATATGAATCAAATCATCATACATAATAAATACTTCACTTATTCTCAATAGTGTATCTCATAATACTAGCATTTGTTCTTCATATTATTGTTACATTATCTAAATTAGTTCTTTTTTTATTTAATCATTCAATTACTGTATCAGCTCACAATACTTTTAAATAATTGTTTGCAATATCAGTTATATTTTTTGCACATCTAAAACTTCATGTTAATGATAAATTAATTTTATCTTTCTCCGATTCTAATAATTTAAAAGTATTTTTACTTCATCTCCATTGATAAATTTGTTGGAAAGAATCACCAATAAATACTTTTTTTGTTTTTTGTTTTAATACAATATCTAGCATACATAAATTTACATCTTGTGCTTCATCAACTAATATATAGTCGTAAATATTCAAATCGGGATTATTCAATTGAAACAACTTTAAATACACATCATGTTCAACCTTTATAGATTCTGAATTTAAAATATCATTCCAAATTTTTTTAAATCAATTTATAAGTAAATTATTATTTCTATTTGGGTAACCTTTTAATAAATTATCTATATTTTTAGGTAAATATTCATTTATATAATAATTAAAATTATCACTTGAATTTAAAAAATCATGTAAAATTAATAAACTATAAAATCCATAGTAATATTTTATAGCACTATTTTGATAATATATCGATAAATCATATGGTCTTAAATTTCAAAGTCTCTGTTTAAAATTAAATCATATTGAGTTATATGCAATTGAATGTATTGTTGAAACTTTTACATTATTTAAATCTTTAAATTTTTCTATAGCTTCTTCCTTTAATCATCTATTATAACATAAATATAATATTTTATCATTAGGTCTTGCCTTACAAAACTCTACTAAAGTTGTTGTTTTTCAAGTTCCAGCAAATGCATTTATAAGTAAAATATTATCAAAATTGCAATTGATTATTTCATTTTGTTCATAAGTTAAATTCATTATTTTCATTAATTATTGTTTTAATTTGTTCTAACTTTTTAGAGTTATTTTTTAATTCTTTAATTAAGTTATTTTTTTCTTCAAGTTCATTATTTTTTAAATTAAATAACTTATTTAATTCAATAATTTCATTCTTTAAATTATTTACTTCATTTTCTAAATCACCATATCATTGAATATTATTTTTTTTAATATATGGTACAATAACTTCATTTCATATTATAGAATTAGAATTTCAATATAGTAAATTATTAACAAATTGAAAATACTCATCTAATTTAATTATTTTTGGTAATTTAATTATTTTATCTTTATCAGCTTTATTTTCATAAATATCATTATCTAATTCGTCTGTAATATCTAGTTTAAATTTTATATTTCTTCATCATATTTCCTTTTCCACAAATAATGAATTGTATCAAACTATTTCTCAATATAAATATGATAATAACAACTTTATTTTTATGTCCTTTAAAAAATTTATTCACAATTCTATAAAACTTGCTAACTCTTCTATTTTTCAATATTTATTTAATAATAAATATATTATAATTCAATAATCTTCTGTTTCATTTAATTCATTTAATAACTCTTTTATTGTAATCCTTTTATCAATTGTATCTTTTATTTTTTTTGCTTTAAATCTAAGTTTTTCAATTCATTCAGAATTAACATCTAATATTCATTGATCAATTAAGTTTTTAATAGTTTTTCAAAAAAAATCATAAAATGAGTTTAATGATTCCTTTCAATCGAAACTAATCTTATCTCTAATATTTTTCTTTATAAAATCTATTAATAAATAATCATTATAATTCTTCTCATTTTTTACTTCATCTTCATAATTATATAACAAATTTAGTTCTTCAACATCTTTTGAGAAAATAAAATCATTATATAAATTTATATCTATTAGTTTCAACATCTGTTTTCATCACAATTCAATATTTCTTTTATGAAAATCATCTTCAATTAATGCTAATTTATCATTTTTTATATATTCTCATTTACTAATATGAGTGTTTTCTAAATCTATTTTTTTATTATATATTATATCTTTTGGTATATATAATGTTGAAAAATTTGAATTAATAACTGACTCATATATTTCTTTATCTGAAATATATATGAATTTTATTTTTGATAATGTGATTAATCAATTGTATAAAAGTATTCATTCCTTAAATTCAAAATATTTTTCTTCTAAGTCTTCTTTAAGTTCAATGAATATATCATTGTTTATTCATTCTATATTTTTTAAAACAATAGGTATATAATCCAAATAAAATTTAAAAATATCATCTCATAAACCTTCAATATTTTCAACCAATCTTAAAGGAAAAATAAATCATTTAGTAAAAAAATATTTAAAATTTCTTTCAGAAATTTGAATATATTTTTTAAATTTTTCATTATTTTTTAATTCTGACATTTCTATTAAATTTATAATTTCTAATTTTTTTATTGATTTTTTATAATTTAATCATTTAGAATCGCAAATATTCTTTAACTCTTGAATTGTCATTGCTTGATAGTTTTTCATATTATATTTTTATAATTATTTAAAAAGGTATATCATTTGTATTAATATCATCATTTTCTTCTGTTAAATCATATTCTTCAAATAATTTTTTATCAATATTATTTATTTTTTCTTCTATTTCTGAATTTGAATTATGATGAGTTATAATGAGTTTTTCAGATGCTCTAGTAGCCGCTACATAGTAATGAGTTCCTGTAATATGTAAATTTCTTATATCTGGGTATAATCAAGGAATAATTACAATATCAAATTCTAATCATTTAACAGAATGAAAGGTTGTAACAATAGGACTATTTAAATTATATAATTCATTATCACTTATTTCATTATGATAAACACTATGTAAAACATTATCTTCATTTAATAAATATGAAAATTTATTAACTGCTTCTATCTTTGTAAATAAAACAGCAATATTTTTTCAGTCGAATTCTTCTATCAAACTTAATATTTTATCATATTCTTTTACAAAATTAATACATTTATATACCTCAACAGGATCACTTTTATTTGTCATTAATTTTAAATTTCATTTTTCTACATGATTAGGATTAAATGCTAAGGCAAATTCATATAATCATCTAGGATTTCTTCTATTAACATTAAGTTCATATTGAATAGGATCTATTCAATTTATAATATTTTCAACCTTTGCATTTTTATCTCAATATAATTGTTGAGCATCATCAGCAAAAACAGAAATATGATTTGCTATTAATCATAAATGCATATATAAATCTTTTGGTAAATCTTGTCATTCATCAACAAATAAAAAATCATACTTTCATTGTTCAGTTAACATCCTTTGAAAAGTAATTCTAAAATCTTCTCAACTAATATCCTTTATATCTTTTTTTTCAAATCAATATTTTTTTCTATATAAAAAAAACCAATTCCAAAATCAAAAAACTTTACTTTTAGATAAATCATTTTCAAGTGAAAGTTTGATATAAGCTGTCAATAATTTTCAATAAGTTAACAACCCTCATTTCTTATTTTTAAACTTATCTAATCTATGAACAGCTATAGTACTTTTTCAACATCATGGTAATCAATTTACTAGCAAATTTTCATCAGATGGTTGTTCTATAGCATCAATCATATCTTTTCATTTTGCTGATTCTAATATTTTATCATATGATATATAGTTAAATTTAAATATAGCCATTTTTTGTTATTAATACTAAAATAAAAATTCCCCCATTTTTTTATTGTCTCATAATGTAACTCATAATTTTTGCATAATTTCTGTTTCATATGAAAGTTTTTTTAATTTATCTCAATCATTTATTGGTAATTTATTTAAAATTTTATCAATAAACAATCTTTCTTCTTCAGTAAGATAAACATATGTTAAATTATCAAATCATAATTCAAAATTAACTGAAAACAATTTTTGATAATCATATACCTTTTGATCAAAAGGTCAATAGTGCCATCTAATATATTCTAGATTTGATATTTTTTTTCAAATTTCTTTATATTTTTCAAAATCAATAAAAAAAGGTAGTTTCATATATTGCATTATATTTGGAACTCATTTTAGTTTTGAAAATATATAATTATATAATTCAACTGTTTTTCTATTTATACTGTCTAACAAAAAATACTCAATTGGCATATTCAACGCATTTGATAATCTAGTTAACAGCTCATACTTTGGTTCTCAATATATTCATTTTTCTAATTCACTGATTTTGTTTTGTGGTATTCTAGCTAATTTTCTTAATTCATTTTGGGTTAATCATAAATCTTTTCTTCTAGAATATATTTTTTCTCATAATAATAAAAACCTATAATTATTTTCTTTATAGTTTTTATATTCATCTGATATTTTCAGATTATTTAAATCATTAATTGAAAAGCTCATAATTTCATTTATTTAACAAATATTTTTCTCTTAATTCTAATGCTTCTCTAATATACATCTGAATTTGTTGATCCAATTTTTTCTTTTTTGATTTATTGTATCATCATGATTCATTTCTTCAATCAGGTTTATTGTACCAATTTAATATAACCATAAAATCATTTTGTGCATCTAAAAAATAATTTATTCTATACAAATCATTTCAAAACTTAATTCTTATTTCAAATAATTCATGTCATTTCAACGGCTTAGCATTAGGAGGATTTGGTGCTCAATTATTATTTAATATATGTTCTATTACTTGTAAAATATGTAATTGATGTTCTTTTTCTCATACATATTCAAATAATTTTAATAATTTATTTTCTACTTCCTCATCATTGTTATATTTAATTATCATATAAATAATATACCATTTATGGAATAAAATCAAATATAGTATAATACATTTATAATATTAAGCAAATTTATTCTTAAAATCCACAAAAAAAAGAGTATTTACTCTTTTTTTATTCTTACCTAACCATAGGCGAAACTATATTTGTATTAGTATTCAAGAAATCTTTTACTAATGGAACTGTCACTGTTTCTCCTGGATAAATCATTTTTGTATCATCACTTGGAGTTAATACATCGAATTTCATACCAGGTACAAAATATTGTTCAGATGTTTGTGTTTGTTCATTGTAAATATATTGTCTTAGATATACTATTTGAGGATTTCAGATTTCTACATTTATTTCTTCAGGTTCTACTGGAGCTTGTGCTGGCATGCTAGATGGTGCATCTAATGTAGCTCAAGTAACAACTATTCATTCACTTCCACTACTTCATTCACTTACTCATGCTTCATTTTTTACTGTTGCATCCATGTAAACATTATTATTTTGTCATTTTTTAGCTATATCTAGTATCTCTCATGATGAAGTTATCAAATCATATTTACTTCATTTTAAATCCATTTTTTGAATAGGTCAAAGTGAATTCACTTTCATATCTCTTACATTTACAGTAGTTTCTAGTCATATTGGATTACCATAACTTTCATACACTCAGATACCATCTACATTGAATTGATAAATAACACTTACTACATCTGGAATATAATAATTTTGTTTATCTGTAGACATTTCATAGTATTTTTTCCATGAATTATTTACAACTGGCTTAGAATATGAATCTAGATTTATAGAGTATTTTTTAGTGAAATCATTTACTATTTTAATTACTTTATCATCACTAGGGATATCATTTATAGTTAACTGTTTTTGATTAGCATAATCTAATTCATCCCATTTTCTATAATTTCTATAAATATTTATACTTCCTTCTATTAATGAAACATCTAATTGATATCAATTTTTTTCATCTTCATAAATACTTAGGTATGATAATCATAAGTTATTTAATTTACTAAAATCTATAATATCAGTTTTTAATATATTACTTAGATTAGAACTATTAGTTTTTATATCTGTATTTTTATTTTTATATACATACATATTAGATGGAATTTTAGGAATAGACTCTCATGATTTTAAATTATATACATATGTTTTTGGTTTATAGTCAGGATAAGGCATTATAGCAATTTTAGAATCAGAAGTTGGTTCAGACATTACTTGGGCAGATCAAATATTTGGTTCAGAAACCATTGGACCTACTGAGCTAATTGATCATCATAACTTTCTACTAGATATAGATTCTGGAGGCACTCATGCATCTACAGCTTTTGCTGATAATTCTCTATTTGTTATTTGATTATCTGTATTAGCTATTTTTAAATCTCAAAAAGCATTTTCTTCTTCCAATTTTTCTATTTTTGGAGCAAATGATAAATTTATAGATTTATCATTTGTATTTGGAATTAATAAATCACTTCCTTTTTTAAATAAATTTGGATATATATTCAAAAATAATCATAATACAGCTATTCAAGAAACAAAAGTTAATAAATATTTCAAAGAACTAAAATTAAAAAATATAGTATTCTTATTATTTATTTGTTTTAAAATTTTGATTTTTAAATCATTTTTGAAATCATTATCAATTTTAGAATTAGGTTTTGATTCCATCATTTTTGATATCACATTTATCAATTCTTTTTCTTTATTCTTCAATGACTTATCATTTTCATACAGTTCATTCAGTATTTCATTTATTTCAGGTTTCATATTTTTTATATTTAGAAAGTATATTATCTTATTCCTTCCTTGAATTCCTTCCTTTTACAAAAAAGGAAGGAGGCTACAGTTAATTTATTGAGCCCCTTTCCTTTATGTAAAGGAAAGGATTCAGGATAGGAATAGCCTCATTTTACATATTCAACAATAAAAGTAATAACAATGTTACATTACTATTTACTTTTACTAGAGTTCTTGATACTATTTTTTTACAATTATCTTGCGTTTTTCATGTTATTTCAGAGATCTCAGCATATGATAGATTTTCCCATATTCTCATTATAAGTATTTCCCTATGAGATTGTTCTAATCATTTCAAATAATCTAGGACTTCTTTTAATTTAGCTTTATTATCTATCTCATCTCAGATATTATTCTCAATTCATTTTTCAATAATATCATCCAATCATACTTCTTCTTTTTTGCTTCTGTAATAATCTACTACATTATTATATGCTATTTTTAATATCCAAGATTTTAGGCTAAAATTTTCTTTCTGTGTATCAAATTTGTTCAGTCATTTAAGCACTTTAAAAAATGTATCACTTGTAATATCTTCAGCGATAAATTTATCATATGTTTTGAAATATATGAAATCATAGACTTTATCTATATATCTATCATATATAATTCAAAATGCTTGACTATCTCATGATTTACAGAGATTTATAAGTCCTATTTCATCCATAGATTTTCATTAGATTCTAAAAATGTAGCCTCCCTCTCTAATATTAGGGAGAAAATTTAGGGTGTATTAGGATTGTAAATTTTAAAACTTTACAAATACATAAACGATTATAATGAAAAAGTGTGACAAAAAAAGCAAAAATAAAAAAACATAAAATTTATGTTTTTTTATCATAAGGAATTCATTCTGTTAAATCTATTTCTTTTCACCATATAAAATCATTGGGAAAGACTACTGGTTCTCATTTAATTCAAGACCAAAATATTTCTCAAGTCATTACCATAAGTGTAATTTTCCATTGAAATATTTTTTCTATTTCATTCACTCTATTTTGTAACTCTTTTACATTTTTACATCAAGAAATAGATACAGGTACTTGTGCGATAATTGGTCAATCATCATATTTATCTGTTACATAATGCATAGTAATACATGTCTGATTTATTTTTCAATCAATATAATCTTGAAATATTTTTTCATGGACTTTTATTCAATACATTCATTTTCATCAATATGGTTCGTGTGTTGGTCCTGGATGTATATTAACCGTTTTATTTGGCTCTAATCATATAACATATACAAACCAACCAGATAAAAAAACATAATCCAAATTATAGTCTTGCACTATTCATAAATATCTATTTGCCATTTGCTCTTTTGCTAATTCTGAATAAGTACCATCACTTTCACTATTTGGTAATTTTGTCATTGCTTTAAATGGTATTCAATTTTCATATGCTTTTTGTTTAACTCATCCATTCCAATTATTACTTACTATTACTTTTACTGTATCTTTTATTTCTAATAATCAAAATGCTTCTAATATTTTTTCAATCCCACTTCATCATTTTCAATATTCTTTTTCTCATGTTCAAAACAATCAAACATTTGGTAATTCTTTCATATTCTACAATTAGAAATTAAAATCCACTCTGCAATTCTAGCATTCTATTATATATTCATTTATTTGAAATCAATTCTTTATGAGTTCATCTTTCAGCTATAAGTCAGTTTTCTATTACTATTATATCATCAGCATGTTTTACAGTTTGCAATCTATGAGCTATTACTATAACTGTTCTTCATTTAAACAAATTATTCATAGCTTTAGTTATCAATTCTTCAGAAAAACTATCTAGTGCACTCGTTGGCTCATCCAATATTATAATCTTTGGATTTTTTAGCATGATTTTTGCAATTGCCAATCTCTGTTTTTGTCATCAACTCAATTTGACTCATCTTTCTCATATTTGAGTATCTAGTCAATCTTTGAAATCATATATGAATTCACACTTTGAAAGTTTTATTATTTCATGAATCTTATTATTTAGTTCTCAATCAGTATCTACCAATAAATGCCCTCACTCAGTCTCTCCCAAAGGGAGAGAAGAATCTACAATTAATTGGTCTATTCCCTCTCCCATTGGGAGAGGGCTAGGGTGAGGGCTTGATTGTGTTTGGTTATATGAAGTTTCATCAATTGCATATGTCAAATTATCAATAATACTTCAATCAAATACACTTGGTTCTTGAGTCAAATATCATATATTATTATAATAACTTTTAAGTGATACTTTTGATATATCTTGTCAATCTATTATTAATTTTCATTTATCTTGTCTGATAAATTGTGATATTATTTTTACTAGTGTAGTTTTTCAACCTCCACTATTTCAAACGAGTGCAGTTATTTTTCATCACTTTATATTTAAACTAAAATCACTTAATACCTTTTTCTCATTATTATATCAAAACGATATTTTATTTAGTTCTATGATTCAGGATTTATAGATAAATTCTTTTCATGTTTCATATCATTGAATTTCAGAAGTAGAATCAAAAAAATCCCACAATTTCGTAATAGAAGAAAATTCTTTAGTTATATCTTTTACAAATCTAATAGAATCTTCTATTCATTTATTCATCAATATTAATGAACCAGATAATCATACTAATACTGATATAGATAATTTATTTTCTATTACTTGATATCATAAAATTATAAATACAAGTATTCTTACTAAAAAAATAAAAAAAATAGGTAATCTAAAAAATACATGCAAATATGGAACCATTTTTTTGTTTGCTTTCAACATTCACAATGCCCTATCATCTAATAAATCAACCTCATTATCTACTTTTCAATTCTGTAATACTTCAAACTTTGACATAATTATTTTTACCAATTGTTTAGTATAATTATGCTTTTCCTCTATTCTTTGATTTCTATGTTTTATGATAAAAGTATTCATATACATAGCAAAAACATGTAACAAAATATATATTATTACAAATAATAATCCATAAAAAATATCAACTCTAGAAATCATGTAAATAGTGAACAAAAATGTATAGAACACTCTTAATCACATTTCAAAAGTCATATCTATAAGTCTTCCCCATTCTTTTAATCATGTTTCTAGTATAGATACAATTTTTCAAGTTCATACTTTTTCAGTAGAAGTATTATCCAATTTTACATACTTTTTAATATAATATCTATGTATATTTTTTTGAGTAAGAGGTGTTAATTCAGTCCATCACCAATTCCTAAATAGCCATTCTAGTATTTCAATAATTAGAATAAATATAACATAATTAATTAGTACATTTTCAAATAAAATTTTGTTTCATATGTTTAAATATGATATTATTTTTTCTAAAAAAATAACATGAACAATTGGAGTAATTGACCATAAAGTATATATAATAAAAGCTCTGACATATAAATATGGGTCTATTAATATTGGTGCTAAAAATCTCTTTGCAACTTCAATAAAACTTCTATTAAATTCTTTGTTTTTCATAATCTATAATTTTACATCTATCAATACAAATTCACAATCAATTGAATTAGATATGAAATCATATATTCATTCAAGCTCAAATCTTAATTGATCTCATTCTTTTAAAACAGTTTTATTTATTATCAATTCTCATTTATACATATACAAAAATAATCATCTATTTTTTTCTAAAGTATATTCAAATGCCTCATATTTATAATATTTTCAATAATATACTTTTACATCACTATCCAAATATCATAATCATTCTTGTTCTATATTTGATGCAAGTAAATTTAATTTATTATTTTCTATTTTTATATCTATATCTTTATATTCAGGTGTATTTCAATTATGAGTAGGTAAAAACCAGATTTGATATAGATGTACCAATTTATCAGAACGATTTTCTTCACTATGACGAATTCATGTTCAGGCACTCATTGTTTGGATTTGTCATTTTTTTATTGTTGCTTTGTTTCACATATTATCTGTATGAGTTATTTCTCATTCAAGCATAATTGTTAATATTTCCATATTTGAATGAGCATGCATTCAAAATCCTGATTTTCATTCTATAAAATCATCATTAAATACTCTCATATTCCCAAAATGCATATTGCTAGGATCATAATAATCTGCAAAAGAAAAAATATGCCATGATTTCAACCATCCATGATCTGCTGCAAATCTATATATAGATTTTATTATTCTGTTTTTCATAATTTTATTTATATATTTTATAATAAATATCAAATCTTACTTTGTTCTTAATTTAACTATATATTATTAATATACAAATTTAATTAATAATTATTAAATGATTATGAGAAGTAAAATTGTAATATTTTTATTTATATACTTGGTTTCTATAAACAGTACAAGTGCATTAGAATTAAAACCAGAAGCTTTAAAAATAAACAAAATAATAAAAATACAAAATAATTCTAAATATTTAAAACATAATAAATATGAGAATGAGAATGAAAATAATAATGATATTAACAATGATAATAAATCCAAAAATACTGAAAATACAATTATTAATAAAGTAGAACTAAAAAAAGAAATAAGAAAAAGAAGAGTTTACCACAAAAACTTATTATATATGTATAATAAGGATTTTGAAGAAAAACATTTAAACTCAATTACTCATAATTGATTAATTATAAATACTTTAGAAAAACATCTTAAAAAAGTTTCAATATAAATTGAAACTTTTTTTTACCAATCTTTTTCTCAATTATTTCAGTTTAATAAATCGTTATTAAAAAATGGATCATTGTTAAATATGTCAAAGATATCATTAGAATTATATTTTGGTTGGTATACTTTATTAAATCCTTCTGAATTATTTTTTTGCTCTTGTTTTAATGCTTGTTCATATTGTTCTAATGCCTGAGATTGCTCTTTTGTTAGCTTGTTTTCTTGTTTATCACTTGATTTTTCAGATAATCATTTATTATCTGTTTGTCAATTTTTTTCATCTGATTTTTCTCATTGTTGACTTTCTTTTGATCATTTTTCATTATCTGATTTATTTGCATTTTGTCATTTTTTTTCTTCTGTATTATCTTGACTTCATGTTCATGATTTTTCCTCATTATTTTGATTATCTTTTTTTTCTTCGTTTTGCTTATTTTCTTGTTTCTTTTTTTCTTCTTCTAGTTTTTTAAGTACAAATTCTAGATTTTTCTTTGTTTCTTCATCATAATTTATATTAAGTGCATTTCTATAATAATCTACTGATTTTTCCCGACTTTTTATTTTTTGTTCAATATCATTTTTACTTTCTCATAATCTATAAAAATTATTTGCTATATTATGATTTAGACTGAAATCAATCTGACTTGAATCATTTCACAATATACTAATATATTCTTTTATGCTATCTTCATATTTTTTCTGCTTATAATAAGCATTTGCCTTATTATATACTGATTCTCTATTTCATGCATAATTAAAATATTTTATAGCATTTATATAATCATTTTTTTCATATAAATAATCTCAAAAAACATTAAAAGAAAATGCTTTTAATGCAAATATATTTACTAAAAATATTCATAAAATTATAATTGTTAAAATACTATTTTTATTCATTTTTAAATTTAAGATTAGAATGCAATAAGTCAAAATACCCTCACTTAACCTCTCCCAATAAATGCCCTCACTCAGTCTCTCCCAAAGGGAGAGAAGAAGCTACAGTTAATTGGTCTGTCCCCCTCTCCCTTTGGGAGAGGGCTAGGGTGAGGGGTGTTTTAAATACATTCCTAAAAATACCATAAAAAATACAAAACTAATCATTGCTAAAACTCTTCAAAAATCTGATTTTGCTCAATTAACATCTGTATTAATAACATTTTTTTCAAGCTTATCTATTGATTTATTCAATTTTGATAAATCTGATACTTTATTCACTTCTAAATATTCTCATCATAAAGCACTTGCTATATCTTTTAGGTTTGATTTATTTATCTTGCTAACAACATATTCTCAATTAAATTTTTGATAATCATATCTACCAAAAATATCTCTACCATTAATTATATATCATCATTTATTTGTTCATACTCCTGCCACAAAATAATTAATCGATTTTACTTTTTTTGAAATATTTTTTATATTATCTCTATTTATACTATCTTCTGGATCTCATCAATCTGATATAAATATCATAGCCTTTGATCTATCTTCAGAATAATTAAATCTATCTACTCATAAACTTAATGCCTTTTCGAAATCTGATCATTGTTTTGTAAGATTTCTATAATCTACATTATCCAAAAATGTTAAAAATAAATCAAGATCTGTTGTTAAAGGAACTGTAGAAATAGCATCTCAAGCAAAAATTATGAGTCAATATCTATTTTGAGTATGTGAACTTATATATTTTGCAATAGCATCTTTTACTACATCCAACCTAGTATAAGCATATTCTGAATCATTTATATCTGCTACATTCATTGATTTACTTACATCTACTACAAAAGTCATATCTATTCAATTATTCGCATTTTTTGATACTTTATCTCATGCTTTAATTCAAAATATAGATAGTAAAATTATAAAAAATGACAATATTAAAAATATATATTTAATATAAAAACTTTTAGAGCTAGATAATAATTTAAAATTTTTATTAAATAGTTTTTGTTTATGAAAAGTTTTATATCAAATATAAGATATAAATCAAAAGACTGATAAAAATATCAGAAAAGTAATTATATTTAAATTTGTTATTTGCATTTTATTTTATTATTTATAATTTTTTGAATTTTATTTTTATATCTACTAAAACAAGCTCACCTTTTCCACAGGACCAACCTCACCCTTGAATTCCCTCTCCTACAGGAGATAAATGGAATAAAACTTTAAATAATAAAACAACCTCACCCTTGAATTCCCTCTCCTACAGGAGAGGGAGACTTCTATACAATTACATATTTTCATTTTATCCCCTCTCCTGTAGGAGAGGGGTAGGGTGAGGTCTTGTATTCCACTTTACAGACCATTAGGTATGTAAATAGTCATAAAAGTATTACTAAACTATATAAAAAATATGTATAATATTCGCTATATTGTTTCTTTATTTCAATATTTATATCATTTTTTTGTAACTTACTTAATTCTTGAAATATTGATTCAAAAGTATTATTATTATCTGCTCTAAAAAATTCACCATTTGTGTCACTAGCTATTTGTCTGAGAGTTTTTTCATTTAATGGTGCTACTTTTTGTTGCTGTTTAAATGGTCAATTATTATAAGTAATATATCATCACTCTTTACTTCATATTCATATTGTATATATTTTTATTCAAATTTCTTTTGCTGATAATCATGCTAATGTAGGCTCAACTCATACATTTGCATCTCAATCAGTCAATAATATAATCACTTTTTCCCTATTTTCATAATCTTTTTCTTCTATTCATTTTGGTGCTTTAAACAATGTTTTTGCCATCAAAATAGCATCTCATACTGCAGTTCATCATAGTCATCTTTGCTGTTGGTCAATATTATTAGTTCACAAATTAGTGATTGTTTCATCTAATATATTGTAATCAAATGTTAGTGGAATACTTGTAAATGGTTTTCAAGCAAATACTACCAATCATAATCTATCTGTTTGTAGTTTTTTTATAAATTTTGAAATTACTCATTTTGCTGCTTCTATACGATTTGGACTCAGATCATCTGCTTCCATACTTCAAGATATATCTAAAGCTATTACGATATCAATACCATTTTTTTCTATTTTTTCTGATACATTAGTTTTGTTTGGATTAGCTAAGATTAATACAAAATTAATTATAATCAAAACTAGAAGTATATTTTTTAAATAAAAAGAATAATTGTTATTTTTGAATGTACTTTTTAGATCTTTAAAAAATATAAAATCGAATCACCTAGATTGTTTTTTATAAAAAAAGTATGCTAAAAAAGGCAATAAAATAAGCAATAAAAAATATGATTTGTTTAAAAATTCTATATCGGTAAAATACATAATTAATTTTTTATAATTAAATAATCTCTAACCTTATCTATCAACTCTTTCCTATATTCATAATTATCTTGAATTACATATTCCATATATTCTTTGAAATAAATATCTTTTATGAGATTTTTAATTAAGTCATCTATATCCAATTTATTTATCTCTTCAAAAGTCATTTTTGAAATATCTTTAGTTATTTTTTCCTGTATAATTTCTTTTAATATTTCTATTAATTTAGAATAAAATATATCTTTTAGTGAATCTATATATTTTTTTTCAAATTCATTTAGTATATCAACATAATTCTTAGTAACTACTTTTTCCTCTATTATTACTGGTTTTATTTCTATTTTTTCTTCTTTTTTATTTAATAATTTCAATAAATAATATAGAATAATTATAAATAATAGAAATATTAAAGTATTTGTAATGTTTATTGGTAATCATAGAAATGTAGATTTTATATCATAAATATCGTTCATTTTATTGTCTTACTTTATAAAAATATAGTAATAATTCCCTAAATATATCACTATTTGTATTCAAATTAATATATCACACTTTATTTTTTCTAAATAACTCATTTAAATATTTGAATTTATGAGTTATTTTTGATTTATATTCATCTATTTTTTTAGAGTTAGATAAATCAATATTTATAAATTCTTTTCAAGAATTAAATGAAAACAATCATCACAAATCTGACAATTTATTTTCAAAATCATCTAAAATATTAATATAAATAATTTCATTTTCTCTTCAAAGTAATTTCAATATTTTTTCATTTTTTATCTCACTATCATCAGTTAATATAAATATTAAATTATTCTTTATATTTCTTTTAAATATATGATTTAATATATTTTCTATTTTTGAATTATTTAATCCCACCCCCCTATCTGGGTATACCCCAAGAGTACTTCCTTCGGGGCGCTCCCTTTGGAAAAGGGAGAAATTAATATTATTTTCATTTCATTGTAATAATTTTCTTCCCTTCTTAAGGGAAGTCCCCGTAGGGGGATGGGTTAAATTTTTTCATGATTTAGCATTATTTTCCTCCAATTTTTGAAATATTCTATATATATTTTCTTTAGATTTTTTATGTTCTATATAATCAATATTTTGTTCATCAAAAATTATAGCTCATATATTATCATTATTTAGATATGCAGACATAGCAAGAGAATAAAACACTTCTTCGAGAATCTCTTTTTTTGTATACTCTTGGCTTCAAAAAAGCATACTTTTAGAATTATCTAAAATAAAAAGTACATTTAGATCTCTTTCTTCTTCATATTTTTTTATATATAATGTATCTGTTTTATTATAAGTTTTCCAATCAATACTTCTAAGAGAATCTCAAAATACATATTCCCTATGCTCTGCAAATTCCATTCCACTTCAATGAAATTTACTTTTGTATGCTCAAAATAATCATCAATTTAATACTTTTGATAATTTCAATTCTAGAGTTTTTATTTTTTTATTTATTTCCATAGTTAATTTATATTACCTTTATTCAATCCATTATTATTTTTACTACATCATCTACTTTTACATCGTTTGCAACTGCTTCATAATTCAATACCAATCTATGTCATAGTACATTTTTTGCTATTTTTTTAATATCTTCTGGTATCACATATGCTCTAGCATCCATTAGTGCCAATACTTTTGCTCAAGATATTAGAGATAATCCTCATCTAGGTGAGATTCAGTAACTCAAATATTTACTTAATTCTGATAATCAATAATTATTTGGATTTCTTGTAGCTTCAATCAAATCACTTACATATTCATAAATATTATCAGAAACATGTATTTCTTCTAATAATTTTTGCATTTCAAGTATTTCTTTTTTGTTTAATACTCTGTTCAATTTGATATCATCGAAATTATTATTCAATTTCTTATACATATCTATTTCTTGATTTTTTGTTGGATAATTCACATCTATTTTTAACATAAATCTATCCAATTGTGCTTCTGGTAATCTGTATGTACCTGATTGCTCTATAGGATTTTGAGTAGCTAACACTATAAATGGTGTATCTAGTCAAAAAGTATCATTTCAAATAGTTATATGCTTTTCAGCCATAGCTTCAAGTAGTGCAGATTGTACTTTTGATGGTGCTCTATTTATCTCATCCGCTAATATGAAATTATTAAATATTGGTCATTTTTTTATCAAAAATTCTCATGTTTTTTGGTTAAATATTTCAGTTCATATTAAATCACTAGGTAATAAATCAGGAGTAAATTGAATCCTATTAAATCATAAATCAAGTGTTTTAGATAATGTATCAACCGTCAAAGTCTTAGCCAAACCAGGTACTCACTCTATCAAAATATGTCATTTTGCTAATAATCATATAAGCAAACTTTTTATCAAATCATCTTGTCACACTATTTTTTTGTGTACTTCTGTTATTACTTCATTCAATTTTTCTGATGCTATTTTTACTTTGTCTTCTATATTTTTTATATTTTCCATTTTTATTTGTTAGTTGTTAAATAACCCCTCCGGCTTTCAGCCACCTCCCCCTTGTCAGGGGAGGATAATTTTATTTAAAATGTTCTTCATCTCCCCTGACAAGGGGAGAATTGAGAGGGGTTTAAATTTTTTTTACTAATTCTAATATTTTTTCATTATCTGCTGACATATTAGAATATTTTGCTTTGTTTAATAAACTTATTACTTCTTGAATATTCTCCATATTCTCATCATTTACATATCATAATATTTCTTCAAAAGTTTTATTTTCTATATTTCAAATATTATATTTTTGAGATAGTTTTTGCTTGAAAATATTATTTATATTTGAGATGAAATTTTCGGCTATATTTTCAGGATAATCTATATTTGTTATGTTTTGTATTTTTTCTTTATCTACTATTTTTTCTTCGACTTTATTTTCCTGAGTTTCAGTTATTATTTTATTTTTATTACTTTTTTCAGTATTTCTTAATTCTTCATTTTCATCATTTTTATTTATTAACTTATCAATTAATTCAGGATTTTTCTTTAAAGATAGATATATAATTATAGTAATAATTAATATAACTCCTATTAATAAATATAAACTAGCATTATCATTGAAATTCTTTTTATCTACTTTTTCATAGTCTCAAATATAATCTTTATCTTGTTTAGAATTATTTATATTTCAGTTATTTGCATTATTTGTGTTTGCTTGATTATTATTAATATTTATATGATTATTATTTACATATAGATTATCACCTGTCACATTTACTTTTACAGTATTTGTAGTTACTTCCATACTTCCATCACTCAATATTGCAGGTCATATTTCAAAATCTCATTTCACTTTTGCTTTCAGAGACAAATCTAGATTTATTTTACTCTCAGTTTTTGTTTCAGTTTTTCAGTTCACTATTACAACATTACTAGCACTTGATTGTGATTGAGATTGATTAATAATTTCAAAATTTTCTAGTCATTTTATCTCTTTTACTCATATTTGTCATCACTGCTCACTACTCACTTCTATCCTTAAATTAACTGAATCATTTATGTCAATATCTTTTTTATCTATCTGCAAATTAGCATCAAATGCATAAATATTAGATAAGCACAAAAAAAATAGTATTTGTGATACTATAATTTTAGAGATTTTGTTCATTACATTATAGTTTAAATATTAAAATGTTTTCATTTACTATATTAACTAAAAGTAAGAAAAAGTTAAGAAAAAAAACAAAATTATGTTAAATTTTGTTTTTTTATTTTATAACAATCAAATTATTACTAAGTGATCAATTAGTTATTCAGCTATTTAGATAAGTAGGTTTTTCTCAAGATTGTGAGGCTCAGAGTACATAAAGTAATGGAATATAATGTTCAGAAGTATAAAATGCTCTATCATTATTTGGAAGCAGATGATAATTTATTAGTTTTTCATATTCTCATTTCATAATATATTCTTTTACACAATTATCGAAATCTAGTGCCCATTTATAAACTATATTTTTATTATAATCTATTTCTCTTAGATTATGAACTATACTTCCACTTCAAATTATTAATACTCAGTCTTGTCTCAATTTCGACAATTTTTTTCATATTTCATAATAATCAAGAAGTCAAATTCTTGTATTAATACTTAGTTCTACAACAGGGATATCAGCTTCTGGAAATAGTTTTTTTAATACTGACCAAGCTCAATGATCTAGTCACCAATCTGTAGTTTCTACTACATCTCACAAAATATTTGATATGTTATCTACTAATAATTTATCAACTTTTGGCTCATATTTTATTTCATACAATTCATCAGGAAATCAATAAAAATCATAAATAGTTTTTTGTTTATCTAAAATAGTTACATAATTTCCATTTCTCATAAAATGTGCAGATACAATCAAAACTGATTTAATATTCCCCTTTAATTCTAATCATAATTTCTCTAATTTCTCATTCATCGGATCATCTTCCAAAATCCTAATAGGACTTCAATGATCTACATATATTAATGGTGTAAGTGACATAAGTTTATTTGTTATATATTATTAATATATTATACTATAAATTGTAATTTATTGAAATACATTTGTAGTAATCGCTCACACTAATCAAAATAGAAACTAAAATTAGTTTCTATTTTTTAAAAATTGATCACGAATTAATTTGTATCTACTAAAAAATTGAGCAGGATTTTTCCAATAAAGAGAAAGTAAAACAGAATAATTAATACTCATATAACTAGCAGATTTTTTAGTTATAGATCAATTACATAACTTTCTTTTTAAAACTAAATGTCTTAAATTCCTTTCAGCTTTATTATTATCACTAGGAATTCAAGTCATCAAAATACATACAAAATATTTTTCTCTATATTTTGATAAAGTATTCTTGTAGGTTACAAGTTTTTTAGGGTCATTTTTATTAATAGTAACTATCTTTTCAAACTTTTTCATCAATCTATTTTTTAACTCCATTCTTTGTTCATCAGGTGAAGGATTATTATTTTTAACTAATAAATCCTCTTTTTTAATTTCATCTCTTACTGCTTTGTAAAGTTTTGAAAATTCATTACTAGTTATTTTACATCTTTCAAGTTTTTCTTTATCCAAACTTTTAGATTCACTTAACTCTCTAAGTTTTCTATCTGGATGAGCCCAACATAATTGATGATTTTCAAACTTATTAGTATATCATCAATATCAGTCAGAAATTCAAACAAATTCTACTATTTTTTCTTCTGTTTTTCTATCTTTTCTATCATCTTCATTCTCTTTTATATTTTGAGCTAACATTTTTACTGCTCATCATCATCTACTAATTCATATATCATAAAGAACATCCTCCGTTTCTGTTCATGTCATACACCAAGCATAGTTTCAATCTTCTTCTTGTTGTACTAACCATCATGTTTCATCAAAATGAACTCATTTTTGAGATGTTATTACTTTACGAATTCTTTCATATTCAGGTCTAATTATTTCAGCTTCTTTTGCAAGAATATTTCTAATTTCACCTTCTGATATTTCTATAGAATGTACTATTTTAAAGAAATTTTGAATCATAGAATAACTTATTCTAAGTATTGTTGATTGAAAATTTATAAACATACGGATATTTTCACCAAATATTATTGGTGATTTAGGAATACTTTGAGTACTTTTATATTTCATACATTTATTACAATATCAAGACTCTATTATTTCTTCAATAATAGTTTTGTTTGCTTTCTGGCTAGCAAAAGAAGAATCAATATCTTCAATATATTTTTTATATTGTTTTTTATTAGTTAATATATTTCAACAATCAGGACATTTTGAAATATTATATTCAAAACTAAGACTTATTTCTTCTTTTTTTGGAATAGCTTTTTTATATGATTCATTAGTTCTTTTAATATTTTTTGCCTCATTAAAAATACTTTTGTGTTCAGTATTATTATCTAAAATTTTAGATTTTTTATGAAAAATCATTCTTTGATATTCTTCGATTGTATGTTTATTAGTTTCTACTTCTTGTTTTAATTTTTTTATTATTTCATTTTTTTCTAGATTAGATTGTTTTTCTTCTTTATATAATTTTTCAAATTTTAGTGCTCTATTTTTTTGATTATTATATGTTACTTCTAGATTTCTTATTCTTTGATTTAATTTTGAAATTTCAGACATTTTTTTATTATATTTTAGCTAAAATTAAGTATTTCTTATATATTATTATATTGAAAAATAATATATGTAAATAGCTAAAAATAGCCATAACTATATTATACAATATGATATTTTCAAATATTAAGAATATACTTTAAAAAAGAAAAAGAGTACTAAAAAACTAATGTTTTTAGTACTCTTTTAATGTATTTTTGAAAGTTAAATCCTATTCATTATTATCGTTTATTTGGCTTTATTTAAACAATACTTTTTATTTTTAACAATATTCTGTCAAGCCAAAATTTTATTTTCTTTTATTAGTGTGAGCGATTACTATCAATTTTTTTGACAAATCAAAATAAAATGATAATATATGTATAAGAAAGTTTAGAAATCTATATGGAGGGTATTCAGACAATACGGTCATATCCATTGAAATATAGAGTGACTAAATTTTTTTTTGTTTAAATTTGAATTATCTCTGATAAATCAATATTAAATGTATTTTCAAGTATAAAATCATCAAATTTTTTAGATTTATTCATATTAACTTGTCTTAATTCATAAGCTATTAAATCTGCTATCTGTATTCAAGCATAACTTTTTGAGTTTACAAATTTAAATTTATATCATTTGTATAAAGTATATCTCTTATTTATTATATTCATTATTTCTTTTTCTACTTTTCAATTATCTTTTCCAAAAGCTAGTATATCAGATATTATTGTAATATCTTTATTATAATTTTTTAATCATTGATAAAATTTTCAAATTAATATAGATAAAATTTCAATATATTTATCTTTATTATCAGTATAATATCAATTTATGCTTACTCAAATTATATTATTTGATATTATATCAAAATTTCAATCTTTTATCATTCTGTCATAAAATAATTTTCAAGAACTTTTAATACTTTTTAATTCTTTAGAATAATCTTTAAATCAGTATTTTACTTTTTTATTTTCTATATATTTATTTATATAAGATACACTATGTTTTGTTATAAATCATCAAAAAACAATTTCTCATTTTGAAAGTCTTTTAGATTCATCTAAATATATTATCATATTAAAATTTGTTATTATTTAGTATACTTATTATTACTAATTCTCTCATTTATTGCTTTATTATAGGTATTTATTTAAAAAGTAAACATTAAAAATTATTTTGAAATTGTTGTATTCTGATTTATTTATTTTAATTATTTTAAATAATTTACTTCTACCAATAACACCCAAATAGTATTCTTCATAATAGTATGCTTATAACGATTGTTCTAGGATAGAAATGATTTAACTCTTTTTATCATATATTTACAAAAAATGATTATAATTTATAAATAAATTATAATCATTTTTCATGAAAAGTGAAAAGGAAATGAGAGAAAAAGAGATATATAAAATTTTATCTTATTTCTATTTTTATCACATATCTTTCTTTTATTGTAATATTTTCTTTAAAGTCTATAAATATATATTTAGTTTTCCATTTTAATACTACTGTATTATTATATGTTTTTCAATATACTATTTTTTGTGATAATATTTTTTTAATCAATTCAATTATCTCTTTTTTTCTTTGTTTAGATTCTTGAATATATGAATTTACAATAATATCTTCTGACCAAATTCAACTATCTTCATAAAGTTCCTCAAAATATTGTCTATATATTTTGAAATATAAAGATAAATAATCCATTACTCATTCTTCATAAAAAACTTTATACATGAGTAACTAGTGAAGAATTATTATATCTTTTCTTTATTAAATTTTGTTTTAAAATATTTCATTCATTTTCAATAACCTTATCTAATTTATTAGATAAAGAATCAGAATCATAATAAATTTTTCAATTTATATTTTTTCACATATTTTCAGTATTAATTACTAATGTACAAATTATAATAAATAAAAAATATATTGCAAATAGTTATATACAATATATATATTGATATTCAAAAAGTATTCTTCGCCATAGTCTGCTTATCCGTCTTGCTTATTATAGAAACGATTTATCTCTTTTTATCATATATTTACAAAAAATGATTATAATTTATAAATAAATTATAATCATTTTTCATGAAAAGTGAAAAGCAAATGAGAGAAAAAGTTTTGTAATTTCTCAATTATTTGATATAATGTATTTACTGGAGTCAAATTAGACTCGTATGACCTTTAATTTAAAGGTGGAACTAAAAAATAGAGAAAGTACTTTCTCTATTTTTTTTATATTCAAAATTTTAATTAACTTATTATCAATCTTAATTAATAATTGTTTATCCAGTTTTCAAATTAATTTTCATATTCTCTTTTTTGATATTTGCCTCAATGACATTAAATCAATTATAGAATCTTTATGTAATCAAGTAACATTATTTTTATTTATAAAAATATTTTATGTAGCCTCCCTCCTTTTAAAAGGGGGAAATATGGTGGGATTATATTTACAAAAAGTGATATATAAATAAATTTCCCCATATTAAGGGGTGGCTGAAAGCTGGTAGATTGTCTTGTGTAAAAACCTAAAAGTCTAGGCCTATATTCTACAATAAAATTAATGTATATAATAAGTATATAAAAGATTTACAATAAATACATTTATTAATATAATATGACTAATATTAATATTTTACTTTGTTAAGAAATACCGATAATGATATTATCAAATGATGAATATAAGAATTTTTTTATAGAAATAAAACATGAGATTTTAAAAGCTAGAAATAATGCTTTGAAATCAGTAAACAAGGAACTTATAAATCTTTATTGGAATATATGAAAATCTATCGTTGAAAAACAAGAAAAATCAAAATGGTGAGATAATATAGTTACAAATCTAAGTATAGATTTAGAACAAGATTTTTGAAGAGGATTTTCTAAAAGAAATCTCTTATATATGAAAAAATTTTTTCTTACTTATAATGATAATTTAAAAATGCAACCACTGGTTGCACAAATATCATGGAGTCATCATATTTTTATATTAGATAAAACAAGTTTTTGAGATTGAAAAGATGATTTAAGAAAAGAGTTTTATATAAAAATGTCTATAAAAGAAAATTGGAGTAAAAGAGATTTAGAAAAACAATTAGATTTTCAAGTCTTTGAAAAGTGGATTTTGAAACAAAATAATTTTAAAGATACTTTACCAGATTTGAACAATAATGAAGATTTAAAATGATTACTTCCTACTTTAGAGGAAATAGAAAGAGAATTAGAATTATTAAATTAATTTTATAATTTCTCTATTTTTTCTTTCATTATTGTTTATTATATATTTATCAATCTTTCTTCCCTTACCAAGGGGAGTCCCCAAAGGGGGAGGGGGTTCTAACCAAAGCCCACTATTTCCATTTATTATACACATTTTTTGTAAAATTAAATATAAAAATAAACTAAAAAGTTTTATGATTTAACATAAGTATATAATAAGTATATAAAAGATTTGCAATTAAAATATAAATATATATAATAAAAAATATAATATTAATAATGATTTTAAAATTTAATTTTTTAAAAAATGACTACAATAACATTAAAAGATAATGTAAAATTACAAAAAACTAATTTTATTAATATAAACGAGCTAAAAGTTTTTATTTATGAGACTTTTTGATATCCAAATATAAACTCTGAAATAGAAGAAAAATGGTACAAAAATTGAAAACTAGATATTTGTGAGGATTCTTTTTCAAGCATTGAAGAAATGAAAAAATATTATATGAATTTAAGAAAATAGTTTATGTATATTTTAAAAGAAACTAAAATTTTTAGAAAAAAGTTATTAAAAATAGATGATAAAATATTTCAAAAATTTTTTCCAATTTTAGAAAGAATTGAAAAGTGACCACCATTTGAAAAGAAATATAATGTACATATTTTAAATTGAAAATATAATAAATATTATTCTATAAATTTAACATGAGACTTTAGAATTATTTTTGATATAGATAATCAAAATAAAATCATACATTTATTAGATATATGAAGTCACAGTCAACTGTACTGATAGAAAATAATTATTTTAAATAATTTACTTCTACCAATAACACCCAAAAAGTATTCTTCATAATAGTCTGCTTATCCGTCTTGTTTAGGGATAAAAACGATTTAACTCTTTTTATCATATATTTACAAAAAATGATTATAATTTATAAATAAATTATAATCATTTTTTATGAAAAGTGAAAAGGAAATGAGAGAAAAAGTTTTGTAATTTCTCAATTATTTGATATAATGTATTTACTGGAGTCAAATGAGACTCATTTGGACTATTACTAATAAGTAATAGAGCACTAATAAAAGAGAAGATTTAATTAAATCTTCTCTTTTATAATTCATAATATATTTACAATTTTTCTATCAATTTTTATCAAGTCATTTTCACTTAAATTTCATATTTTATTAAGTAATCTTTTTTTTGATATTTGCTTTAATGCACACAAATCACTAATAGAATCTAGAGTTAAATTATTATTTCATGATTTAATAAAAGTATTTAATATTGTATTAATTTTTCATTTATAACTTTTTAGTGGAATAACTAATATTGTATCTCATCTATTGTATATTTTTGTACTATAAACTAAACAAGGTCTTGTTTTATTTAACTCTTTTCAAATGTTTCTTCATAATTTAGCATAGTAAATTTCTCATTTATTTATTATTAAATTATTTTCACTATTATTAAAATGAATATCTATTTTTTCAAAAAACCATTCTAAAAAGTCTGAAATAATAGGTAAATTAATATCATTTTTTATATTCTCTATTAGATTCAGTATTCTGTTTAATTTCGTCTTGTACATATTGAATTATTTAATTGTATATACTTATTATATACAAAATGAATTGATTGTAAAGAAAAAATACATATTATTTATATTATGTAGCCTCCCTCCTTTTAAAAGGGGGAAATATAGGGGGATTATATTTACAAAAAGTGATATATAAATAAATTTCCCCATATTAAGGGGTGGCTGAAAGCTGGTAGATTGTCTTGTGTAAAAACCTAAAAGCCTAGGCCTATATTCTACAATAAAATTAATGTATATAATAAGTATATAAAAGATTTGCAAATATTATATAATTGTTATAATAAAATAAATAATATTAATTTAAATATATGAATGATTGAAAAAGTGATTTACAAATAAGAAATTCTACAGCTGAATTTCTGATATATAAAACAAATAATTCTAAAATAAAAGTAGATGTTCTATTAATTGATGAAGATTTATGGTTGCCTCAAAAGAAAATTGCAGAATTATTTTGAGTTAATACTCCTGCTATTTCAAAACATATAAAAAATATTTTTAATGAATGAGAACTTCAAGAAAATTGAGTTATTTCCATTTTGGAAACAACTGCCAATGATTGAAAGAATTATAAAACTATATATTATAATCTTGATATGATTATAGCAATTTGATATAGAGTAAACTCAAAACAAGCTACCAATTTTAGAATATGGGCAAATAATATATTAAAGGAATATATTATAAAATGATTTGCCATGAATGATGATAGATTGAAAGATCCTACTATTTATTTTGGTAAAGACTATTTTGAAGAACAATTAGAGAGAATTAGAAATATTAGAAGTAGTGAAAGGAGATTTTATCAAAAAATAACAGATATATATTCACTGTGTAGTATAGATTATGATACAAATTCTAATATAACAAAAAAATTCTTTGCAAATGTTCAAAATAAACTTCATTTTGCAATCACTTGAAAAACAGCAGCTGAAATAATTTATTCTAGGGTAAGTTATAAAAAAAATAATATATGACTTACTAATTGGAAAAATAGTCCAGATTGATTAATAATTAAGTCAGATGTAATAGTAGCAAAAAATTATTTAAACGAAAATGAATTAGATTTTTTAAATAGAATTGTAGTTATGTATTTAGATTATGCAGAACTTCAGGCAAAAAGATGAATCACTATGTCAATGCAAGATTGGAATAATAAGCTAGATACTTTTTTACAATTTAATGAAAGAGATATATTAGAATGAAACTGAAAAGTAACTTCTGAAATAGCTAAATCTTTTGCTGAAAGTGAGTTTGAAAAATATAGAATTATTCAAGATAAATTATATGAATCTGATTTTGATAGATTA
>JAUXPL010000012.1 GCA_030683605.1 Candidatus Altimarinota bacterium | reverse complement strand
TTGTAATATACTTTCTAATAATCCTCAAGAAAATGCCAAAAATCCATTTTTTAAAAATAATATTCAAAACAAAAATATAGCTATTCAAGCAGACATTTCTGTAAATTGAGAGCTATGCCAAAATCAGTATGTCAAAAATAATAGTCAAAAATTCTTCCTATATAAACTCATCATGTAATACATTTATTGCTTGTTTCAATTTATTTCCTTGAATACCAAAAATCATTGCTCTTTCCATGATTCATTGTGATACCATTTCTATATTTATTCATGCATTTGATAGTGCAGAAGCGGCTCTTCATAGTGATCATAGATTGTTTGACAGATTTTGTCATACACAAAAAACTAATGCTTTAAATGGCTCATATTTCACGAAATCTTCATATCAATTCTCTTTTATACCTAGTTTATTTCTAATTTTTGTAGATATTTCTTCTAACCTATTTGTATTTAATCATGAATCTATAGTAAAACTGATTTCTGTTTCAGATGTAGAAATAATATCTACACTACAATATTCTTTCACTATTGAAAAAACATCTGCTATCACTCATTTAGATGACATTTTTCATGAACTTACTGAGAAAAATGTTACATTGTCTCTTCATCATATAAATTCTACACCACTAGAGTTTTTATCTTTTTCTCTGCTAATAATTGTTCATTTAGTATTTTTAAATGGGTCAAATAAATGTACAACAATTCCTGCTTCTTGTAATTCTCTTCTAAGTACTTGATTATGTAATAATTTAGCTTGTGCTCATCTAATACCTGTGATTTCTTTAGCTGTTAAATAATCTATTTTTTGTATCAATTTTGGTTTACCACTATCTAGTAATCCTGGATCTACACTCAGCATTCATTTAACTGATTTTTGTATTTCTAATATTACATCAAATATTTTTGCCAATCATACTGCTGACATAGAAGCTGTTGCATCGCTATATCATCTACCAATTGCATTTTCTATTCAGTTTTGAAATCATGGAATATATCACGGTATTACTGGTATTTTATTTTTTTCTATTATAGAAATAACTCTTTGTGATATCTCTTTTGCTAGTTGAATAAATATTATATCTTCTCATCAATCCAAATCTACTTTTTCAGTAATTCATTTGAAATCTACAGTTTTAGATTTCAATCAATCAACTCACATATTATTCAATAATGCACTTTGTATTTCTGCTGACAATATTTCCCCAAATCATAGTATAGATATATCTGCTGATTTCGTATTTATCAAATAATCATTTTCTTTTGATGGAATTATTCTTTCATTTTCATCTATTTCTAAGTATTCTAAAATACTAATTGATAATTCTTCAAATCTATATTTTATCAGATTCTTTACTTTTAATCTATCTCATTTAAATTTTTCATCTACTATCGATAAATGAAAATCCTTTATTTCTTTTAATTTTGATTTTACTTTTTCTATATCTATTTCATCTTTTGATAAGAGTTTTCATATGCTTATCAATTTATCAGTTGTGTTAAATTCTGGTCATCTAATAGCCGAAACTACAACAGCTTGTTTAGTTCCATTTCTGAAATCAGCTACTATATTATTTGGACTTTTTTCTAGTTCTGCAGCATTTTCTCCTCACCATTTTTTTACTTTAAATACTTCTTTCATTTAGTTCTTATTAATAAAATAATTATCAAATATATAATACATAAAAGAAAAAATAGTCAATATTTATATTCCCTCCTCCCCTCGTAGCTCGGGAATCCCCTTGATAATGGGAGAAAAATTATAATTGATTATTTTCTGCCCCTTCCAGGGGGGGCGCCCCGAAGGAAGTACTCTTGGGGTATACCCGCAGGGGGTAGGGGTAAAACTAAAGTACACAATTATTAATTTTATCTTATATTACTTAAGAGAGGGAGGCTGCAAATTTGACAAAAAGACAATTCATATTATTATTAGCCCCTATTTATAAATTAAATATCATATGAAAACACATATATTTATAACTGATAGTGACTTTTCTAGTACAGATAAAACTTTTGAATATTTACTATGATTTCAGCCTACATTTTGATGAATGGTATTAAGTGATAATTCTATACATATACTACTTGATTCTAGATACATTTGAAACAAAGACAAAGTAGACCTAAAAAATATTTCAAACAAAACATGAATAAAAAATATAGAATTCATAGAATTTTCTAAATGATGGGAATGATTATTAGAAAAGATTATCAAGCTAACATTGAATAGTGATTTAATATTTATTGAAAACAATATAGCATCAAAATATTACAAATATTTAAAAGATAATACAGGAAGAATAATCGAGCTAAATGATAGCTATTTTTGAAAACAAAGGCTTATCAAACAAGATAATGAAGTAGAAAATATAAAAAAAGCTATAGAAATAATAGATAAAGTATTTATCTATATAGAATATATAGCAAACACTGGAATACTTATCTGAAAAACTGAAAACCAAGTCAGAAGTATAATATTAAACAAGATATTTGAAAACTGATGAGATGGAGAGAGTTTTGAGTCTATTGTAGCATTTGGTAAAAACTCAGCAATTCCCCATCACAAAACATGAAATGACTTGATATGACATTGACCACTCATGATAGATATTTGAGCGAAATACAAGTGATATTGTAGTGATTTCACTAGAACTATTCGGGTATGAGATAGAACAGAAGAATACGCTGAGTTTAAAAAGATATATGAAATAGTTAGAGATGCTCACAATGAAGCAATTAATAATTTCAAAGCAGGATTTTTAGGACAAGATTTGGATAAACTTGCTCGTGAATACATAACAAAAAAATGATTCTGAGAATATTTTTCTCACTCATTATGACATTGAGTATGACTAGATATTCACGAAAGTCCTAGAATAAGTGCAGTATCAACTGATAAAATAGAAAATGGAATGGTATTCACTATTGAGCCATGAATATATCTAGAAAACAAGTTTTGAGTTAGACTGGAGGATATAGTCTTTGTAGAAAACTCTGAACTAAAAAAACATACTAAAGTAAATCTTTAGTATGCTTTTTTATTTTTGTTCCAATTCCAAACTATATCATCAATCTAATGCTCAGTTTGCTCAAGATACTCAGATAATCACTTCACTAGGTGCAGTATTCCCCTTCATATCTATTGTTTTTGTTTCATTTATAGAAAAATCCTTCAAACAATCGTATACAAATTTTACATTTGGTGGTAATTCATTATTTAATGATGTCTTATATACATAAATACTTAGATTTAATTCAGGACTATCCTTTATCATTTTTACTAATAAAGTTTTATTTTTTGGTAGCCATACTTTATGTAATACTACATTTCAGTTAAAATTAACTGATTCATCTTTTGTGAAACATTTTACATACTGTAATTGTGCCCATGATAGATCAGTCATGACTTCTCCTGCTGATATATTTCATTTATATGTAGATTTATTACTAGAGTCAAATTTCACATCTATAAGTCATCATTTTACTTCCACATTATCTATAGATCAACTACTTACAAATATACTGCTATCTAATCATACTTTTTCAAACAATTCTACTTTTGTATCATTTGGTACATAGTAATAAAAAACTCATATGATAAAAATCAAAACTAGTATAAATGTTTTCATAATGCTTGAATATTATTAATAATATTATGACTTTATTTTTGTTATAAAATCAGTTAAATCTTGTTTTATATTTGCTGTTAATTCCATTTTTTTATTTCTAGTATAGTGAAAAAATTCTATTTTCCAAGAATGCAATGCTTGTCTAGTGATTCCATAATTATTTGAAAAAAATGCATTCAATTTCTTGTCTCAATATGTTTTATCTCACAATACTGGATTTCCTAAACTAGATAGATGAACTCTGATTTGGTGCATTCTACCTGTTTCTATATTTACTTCCAATTCTGTTAATATCAATACTCATTGATCAGTTTGGATTATATGTTCTTTTATAGCCTTATAGTGAGTAATTGCTGTTTGTCAGTTTTCTGATACTTGTATTTTGTTTTCGTTTTTTGCTCACTCTATTCTCAGTAGATTTTTTTTGATTGTTCATTTATTTCTAGATAGTTTTCATATTACTATTGTATAATATGTCTTTTTTATTTTTTCATGTGTCTTGAAATCTGCTACTAGTCTAGTCAACATATCTTTCTTTTTTGCTATCATTAGTATTCAAGAAGTATCTCTATCTATTCTATGAATCAGACTAGGCTTAAATGTAAGACTATTCAACTTGTCTCATAAATAATCTTGTACTTGAGCTATCAGATTTGATTCAGAAGTTTTGTGATCACCTGGATGTACATTTATACCTGAATTTTTATTTACTACAAATATATCTGCATCTTCATATACAATATCGTTTTTATCAAATTTTTGCTTTTGATCTTTTTCTATTTCAGTTAACATAATTTCTTCCTTTTCTGAAAGAGCTTTAAAATCATCATCACTTAAAAATATTTTTATCTCATCTCAGATCTGAAGCTTGTATTCGTTATCTTCTTTTCTGAACTTTGTATCTTCTCAGACTTGTTTTATTTTTATTTTGTCTTTTCTATTAAATTTATAAATCAAACTCCTAGTTGCAAGAGGAAAAAGCTTTTTTAAAAACTTATCCAATCTCTGATTTGCATCATTTTCTTCTATTTTATATAATCTCATTTTTTAATGGTTAATTTTATTTAACCCTATCCTGAATCCTTTTCCCGCTTTAGCGGGACAAGGAGCTACAAATGTACTAAATGTAGCCTCTTTCCCCTGCTAAGGGGAGAGAATTCAAGAGAGAGGTTATTCTTATGTCTTAAGTATTTTACTGAAAAACAGTGAAATCAAATGCTTCATTTACCGATGGAGCTGGTATCTTTATACTTATATCTTTTTTAAATCCATATGATTTACCAGATGAATCAAGTTTGGTGTGACTTAATGGTATTTTATCGGTATTATTAAGTGTTAATTTCCATTCTAAGTATGGTAATATTTTAGCACCTATAATATTATCAGTTTCCAGCTTATTTATTACTGAAAACTTTAAAACACATCATGAACTAGTTCATTCACAATTATTTCGATAAAAATTTCATAATTGTTCATTTGATGTTTCATTTCATTCTAAATCTACTCATTGTAATGTATTTAATGAAATTTCAGAATCATTTATATCTTGAGCTTTAATTATTGATCAACTAGAATTTAATGTATCATCAACTGTAGATAATTGCCAATTAATAATTGGTAAAGTTCATCAACTGAGTGTTTCTCAACCTCAACCATCTATATTTGGTACTTTAAATGCTATTCTGAAATCACTTAATGTTCAAATATAATCACTTCATATAGATAATTGAATAGGATTACCAGAAGATATAATATTCCAATCTTTGTCATACTCACTATTTCCCTCTCATGCAGGTGGTAAGATATTTCATGTAGAACTAGTAGTATAACTATAAGTAATTGATCCAGAAAATCATTTAGAAAATTCATTTCTATCATCATATAATCCTCCTGTATAGTTTCTTTCATATACTTGATACAATCACTCTTCTATTCAACTATTTGCTTGATAATAAGCTTTTGAACTGTTCTCTATTCATTTAACATCCCTAGAAAATGGAATAATATATTCCAATATAGTAAATGCTAATAATGATATTACTATTACCAATCACATAGCTATTACTAGACTAAATCATTTAATATTTTTTTTCATTTTATATTTAGTTACTATAAATATCTGATAGATTAATGGTCATTGAGAAATCCAACTCTTCTCAATCTCATCATATTTTTCTCTTTGTTATCCAGCTTGGTTTCAATTTGATTTTTATAATAGTATATGGTGATACATTTATTGATTTATCTGCACTTTTCCATGCTAGACTCAAATCTTTGTTTGGAAAACTATATATTTTGAATTCCGATACACTTATAGCATCTGAAAACAATGGAACCCAATTTACAGAACTATTTCATGCTACTGTAGGACTTGCAACTGATACTCAATTGATTTCTGGATCAATTACCCAAGTATCTATTAATCAATCATTTTGTGTACTATCATCTACTGAAAAATCATGATCCTCTCACCAATCTTTTCATAATAATCTGATGTATTCTACAGTACCTAGACAACCTGAACCAGTTGCGGTTGCAGTATCACATATTGCTCCAGATCAAGCATTTGGATCTTGTTTAACAGACCATCTGAAATATGTTCTAGTTTTTTTATCACCACTTATCAAATACAATTCTGGCATAGATGCACCAGAAGCAAATACCTCAGGTCAATCTCATAAAAATTCATCATCATCATCTCATATAATATCTCCATCACCGTCTTCATCTCATCAATCACTATCATTATTAGAATTGTAGTCAATGAATTGTAATGCATACTGTCAATATCTTTGATGCTCTCAAGAATAATTAATGACTCATGCTAAAGTTCCAGAATTATAATTAGTTACACATCATGTTCAAGTCATAATATTATCATTATCTATACTTCTACAATAGTATTTATTTTCTCAATAATTAGTAGTTCAAAGAATTCAACCTTTTCAAAAATTTCAAAATCATGAAGGTATTGCAAAATGTCAAGATAAATATGTAGTATTTCATATTACACTTCTATTGAAATATTCTTCATAATCTAATGTTCATCATTGTTTAATCATTTCAAAAAGTTTTTCCGTGAAGTAAAAACTCTCTTTTTGCATATCTACTTTTTGAATTAGTTTTGCTTTTCAAATAGTAATAGCACTCAAAGCTTGAAATCATCAAATAATAACTATTGAAACGATAAGTATTCAAACCATTATTTCAACTAGTGTGAATGCTCTGATACATAATATTTCATTATTTCTATTGTAGCCTCCTTCCTTTTGTAAAGGAAGGAATTTAGGATGGATTTTTAATTTCATAAATATATTGATTTATTTTTTAAATACTGAGTTTAAAACATCTCAAAAAAATGAACTAAGTTTGTACAATGTTGGTTTTTTCCAAAAATATTTTGTCCATTTCCTAAATAAAAAATCAAGGAAATTAAAAAACTTATTTCTAGAAAGAATATTCTTCTTTGTTCAAAAAAGAAATGTATTTATGGCTCTAAAAAAGGAAAGAATAAAGCTAAAACAAAATGCTAACAAATCAAAAAAACTGTTTTCTATTAATAATTTATTTTTCATAATTTTTAATTTTATGTCATTTTATTAAAAAATATATAAAATATTATAAACTATTTGCAAAAATATCAAAATTTATTAAAGTTTTTAAATATAATTTTTAATTTTTAATTTTTAAAAATGAGTAAAAGATATAGACATACAAAAAATAAACTAAAATATGAAATAACTGAATTTATAAATAATCTTAATTTTAAAAGTAACAATCTTACATTTTCTAAACAAATAACAATATTATGATGCGTTCTCTGATATATAAGTTTGTTTATGCCATGGATAATAGACAATAATTTATGAAAAAATTGGAACTCATTTTATTCTCTCAGCTGAAATATATGATATTTATTAATTATTATTCTCACTTTACCTATTTTTGTAATATTTTCTACAAACTATAAAGAAAAAATAAAACTTTATTCAGATTTATCATTAAAAAACCACTTCATAATTATAACTTCTGGTTTCTTTGTATTAAGTTTTAGTATAATTATTCTCAGTTTTGCTAATGGTCTACAGACATTTTTTGAAAATACAACATATTGAAAATGAGTAATTCTTTCAATGACATGATGAATCATAATTTTATTATGATGATTAATTATAAGAAAAGAATATCATAATAATAGCTCTGAGATTATATTAAACAAGTTAAATCAAGACAGAGAAGAAACAAAAGAAAAAGATAATATGAAACTTCCATTTTAAAAATCAAAATTAGTTTGACTTTTAATGTAAAATAATTATATATTAGTACAAATATCTATTTAAATTTAAATAAATGACTACTCAAGTATTAAGCAATAAAAATATAGTAAAATCATTTAGTGATATACTAGATTCTCTTTCAATGAAAGAAAAAAATGTAATTGAAAGAAGAGTATGACTTTTTTCTGAAAAAGAAACTCTGCAAAATATTGGTAACTCTTTTAAACCTCAAATTACAAGAGAAAGAGTTAGGCAAATAGAAGAATCTTGAATTAAGAAGATTTGAAGAATTATCAAGTCTACAATTCTAAAGGATGTACAAGATGTTGCAAACAAATATCTTGAGCTTAACTGATGAATAATTTCAAGAGACAAAGTTATTAGTATAATCATTAAAGAACTAGAGTTAGAAAAGAATGTTAATTCAGGAATACTTGAAGCAATTATTCAATCTGATTATGACATAAAAAAATCTAAACAAAGATTAGGTTCAAAAATCTATTTTTCTATGCCTTACATAGATAAAAAAATAATTGATCAAGTACATAAAGAGGCATTAAAAATTCTAAAAAAGAAAAAAGATGTTATGAAAAAAATCTCATTATACGAGACTATTTCAGAAAATATAAAATCTAAAGATAAATTATCTATCTCATTTATCAACTCAGTATTAGACTTGTTTGAAGACATTGTATTCTGAGAAGAAGAATTAATAGGATTAACAAAATGGAAAATACTTAATCCAAAAACTCTAAAAGATAAAGCCATCTATATAATGAAAAGAGAAAAAGTGCCTATGCATTTTATAGACTTATCAAACAAGATTACAGATTTATTAGGTAAAACAGTAAAAGTAAACACAATTCATAATGAATTAATTAGAAATAATGAATTTGTATTAATAGGTAGATGAATATATGCACTAAAGGAATGGTGATTTATACCTGGTACAGTATTAGATGTAATAGCTAATATACTAGAAAAAAAATGAGAACCTATGAGTACAGAAGATTTGACTAAAGAAGTATTAAAAACTAGAAATGTTAAACCAACTACTATATACATGAATCTACAAAACAAAAACCTAATAGAAAGAGTGTGAAGAAATTATTATCAATTCAAAAAACAAAAAACTTCATAATATATGAAGTTTTTTTATTTTTACTTTACAAAGGATTTTATTTTTTTAGAATAAACAACAATCCATCCCCTACCACCAATGCAATTAAGTTAAGGAATTGTGTACTATAGTTTTAATCCCTCCCCCTGCGGTTACTCCCTTTGGAAAAGGGAGAAATAAAGAAAAAAATGTGCACTTTGATTCTACCCCATCCCCCTGCGGGGACTTCCCCTGAAAGGGGCAGATAATATATGATAACTAAATAAAAGTGAAAATATTTGTATACGATACAGAAACTACATGATTTATAAATAAAAAAGAATCGGATCTAAACCTACAACCAAAAATAGTTCAATTCGCATGAATAATTGGGGAGATAAAAAAATGAATTACTGAAGAGACAGGAATAGATAATCGGGAATTTAAAGAAGAAAAAAGAATAAATATAATGATTAATCCTGGAATTCCTATTCCATTTGGAGCTTCACAAGTGCACCATATATATGATATAGATATTAAGGATTCACCATATATAGAAGATGTTATAGATGAAATAATGACTTATATTAATGATCCTGATATGACCATATGACACAATATAGAATACGATCAAGATATGATTAAACTTGAACTAAAAAGATTGGAAAAAGAATTCAAATATGCACCAAAACAAGTAATATGTACTATGAAAACAACTGTTGATTTCTGTGCATTACAATGAAATGGGGCTAGATTCAAATATCCAAAACTATGAGAATTACACAAAAAACTGTTTTGAGAATATTTCATATGAGCACATGATGCCCTAACAGATGTAGAAGCAACTCTTAGATGTTTCGTAGAATTAGTAAAAAAGTGAGTGATAAAAATAGAAGAAAAAAAAGAAGAAGTAATGAGCCTTTTTTAACCCCTCCGGCTTTCAGCCACCTCCCCTTGTCAGTGGAGGAAATATAAGATAAACTTTTAATTAACCCTAACCTGAATCCTTTCCCTTAGATAAGGGCAAGGGGCTCAAATTAAAAGTTGTAGCCTCCTTCCATTAGACTTAAGGGAAGGAATTCAAGGATGGGTTAATATTATTGTTAACCATTTAAATTATGTCTAATTTTTCAGATTTAATAAACATAGATGAAATAGATAAGAGAGATAACTTTTCACCTGATAGATGAGAAGTATCTTTTTATTGCAAGGATTGCAAAAAACTAGTAGACGCAGATAGACCCGATACGAAAGGGTATGTTTTTATATGTCCACTATGCAAATGAGATAGAGTGGTAATAGGTACTTATGAATGATTGAAAGCTAATTACAAAATAAAATAAAAAAAAGTTTTGACAAAGAGTGTATTATTAATATACTCTATATATATACATTTAGTATATTATTTTATTATTAATTCTATTATTATGAACAAACAAGAAGCTCTAAACAATGCATTAGCAATGATAGAAAAACAATTCGGGAAATGATCTATAATGAAATTATGAGATGAAGGTGCTAGACAAAAAATCGAAACATTCTCTTCTGGATCATTATGATTGGATATGGCACTATGAGGATGATATGCGAAATGAAGAATAGTTGAAATATATGGTCCGGAATCATCTGGTAAAACTACTCTTACACTACATGCAATAGCTGAATGTCAAAAAGCTTGAGGTACTGCTGCTTTTATAGATGCTGAGCATGCTTTGGATCCAGAATATGCTACAAAAATCGGTGTAAATATAAATGAATTACTTATTTCTCAACCTGATTATGGTGAACAAGCTTTGGAAATAGTTGATGCTCTTATCAGATCATGAGCTGTTGACTTGATTATAGTTGACTCTGTTGCAGCACTTACTCCAAAAGCAGAAATAGAATGAGATATGTGAGATAGTCATATGTGATTACAAGCTAGACTTATGAGTCAAGCACTTAGAAAAATAACATGAGTAATCAGTAAAAGTAATTCTACGGTTATTTTTATCAACCAAATCAGAATGAAAATCTGAGTAATGTTTGGTAGTCCAGAAACTACAACTTGAGGTAATGCTCTTAAATTCTATGCTTCTCAAAGATTAGATATCAGAAGAAAAGCAAAAATAGAATGAGGTGCTGCTATGGATAAAGAAGTTACTGGTAATACTACTGTAGTAAAAGTAATAAAAAATAAAATTGCTCCTCCTTTTAGAGAAGCTACATTTGATGTAATGTACAATGAAGGAATATCTAAAACTGGTGAAATCTTAGATATATGATCTGAATCATGAGTTATAAAAAAAGCATGAGCTTTTTACTCTTACTGAGAAACTAGATTGGGCCAAGGTAGAGAAAATTCTAAAAATTTCTTGAGAGATAATCCTGAGTTAGCTAAGGAAATTGAGGAAGTGATTAAAAATAGTTTGTAAAAAAATGGAACTGACAAGATATTGTTAGTTCTTTTTTCTCCCCTTTTTCTTGCCTTTTCCCTATTTTTATATATATTTCATTTTATAAAAACCTATATAAATAAATTTATATAATAATATCTCTTCCCTTTTCAAGGGAAGTCCCCGACAGGGGGATGGGTTAAATCTTTAATTGATAAAAATTTCTAAATGAAAATTTCGTACAAAGTAATAAAAAACTATATACCAGATATTAAAACAGCTGAAGAAGTAGCTAAAGACTTGGTAATGCACACAGCAGAAGTAGAAGATATTATAATAGAATGAGAAAATCTAGAACATGTATATATATGAGAAGTAATAACATGTGAAAAACACCCTGATTCTGAAAAGTTGAATTGTACTACTGTAAAAGTAAATAATTGAATATTCCCTATCGTATGTGGTGCTGCAAATGTAAGGACTTGACTAAGAGTACCTGTTGCTGTTTGTGGTGCAAAATTGGCTCCAGATTTCATAATCAAAAAAACTAAAATCAGATGAGAAACATCAGAATGAATGATATGTAGTGAAGATGAATTAGGACTGATAAAAGAAAGACAAGATTGAATTCTAGAATTACCTACTGATGCTCCACTAGATGTATCTATGAGAGATTATTTAGGTAAAAATGATGCAATATTAGAAATTGATAACAAGGCTATAAATCATAGACCTGACTTGTTTTCGCATATATGAGTTATTAGAGAAATATATGCTATTAACTGAAAAAGATTTGATTTCGAATATGAAAATAGAGATTTTTCAAAACTAACTGATTTATGAATAAAAAATAATATACAAAAAGAAGTAAGAAGATATATAGGGTTAAAAATAGAAAATGTAGCAAATATTGAAAGTCCAGAATATATTACAAAAGTATTAAACAGCGCAGAAGTAAATAGTAAATGACTACTTATAGATATTTCTAACTATTCGCTATACTTGTATGGGCAACCTACACACTGTTTTGATGCAGATAAAATAAAATGAAAAATTATTATTAGATTTGCTAAAGACTGAGAAAAATTCTTAGCTTTAAATGATGTTACTTATGAACTAACAAGTGAAGATATCGTAATAGCAGATGATGAAAAAGTACTAGCATTAGGATGAATAATCTGAGGAAAAGAATCAAGTGTAACAAATGAAACTAAAAACATAATAGTAGAATGAGCACACTTTGACCAAGCTATTATTAGAAAAACAGGTAAAAGATTGTGAGTAAGAACTGATTCTCTAAATGTATTTGAAAAAGATATTCTTCCAGAAATGGCTATTAGAGGAGTAAGTCTGATAGCTTCAGAACTAGAAAAAAATCTAGATTGAATAAAAATTACTGCATTTAGTGATTTGTATTCTGATAAACAAAAAACTATCTACATAGATTTTGATTTAGAATATATAAACAACTTAATAGGTAAAAAATATTCTAGAGAAGAAGCATTGAGTATTTTGAATAATTTATGAATAGAAGAAAAAGGTAATAAATTAACTATTCCTTTTTGGAGAAAAGATTTGAATTTCAAATCTGATATAGCAGAAGAAATAGCTAGAATTGACTGATATGATAATATTGAATCAACTGTTCCTAGAATAAACTTGTGAGCAGTTGTTCAAACAAATACTTACAAAATCAAAAATGATTCTAGAAATTATTTCACTAATAAGTGATATTTCGATATGTATACTTATTCATTTGTAAATGAAGAATTGATGTCAAAAGCATTATGAAATACAGATGACTTGGTACCGATGAAAAATCCATTATCTGAAGAACTAACACATTTGAGATGAAGCTTGATACCAAATCTATTATTATCACTAGAAAAAAATATAAGAGAATATAGTAATCTAAAATTATTTGAATTAGAAAAAATATTTAAAAGAAATTGAAATGAAATAAATGAATACTATTCCCTAGCATGACTTGAAGTATCAAATAAAGATCTTGTGTATTATGATATTCAAAATACTATTGCAGACTTGTTCAAAACTATCTGAGTAGATAAATATGTTTTTGATAATATAACTGTAGTTCCTAATTTTGCTCATTCAGGTAGAACTGCTTCTATAATTATTAGAGGTGAAGAAGTTTGAACTATATGAGAAATAAATCCAAGAGTAGCTGCTAATTTCGATGTAAAATCTAGAATTTGATATTTTGAAATAAATATAGCAAAACTAGAAAAATCACTTTATTCTATAACTAAAGCTAAAGAATTATCTAATTATCAAGAAAATAATTTTGATTTAAGTTTCGTAGTAGATAAAGATACAAAAGCAAAAATAATAAAACTTACAATAGAAAAATCAAATATTGATTTGATTACAAAAGTAGATATGACAGATATATATGAAGATGAAACTAAATTACCAGGTAAAAGAAGCTTGAGTTTCAAGGTATTTATCCAATCTATGGAATGAACATTGGATGATAAAATCAAAAATGAATTAATAAATGAAATAGTAAAAAATGTATCAAAAAAAGCTTGAGTTTTGAGATAAAACAATTTTTTATAATTTATTTGACTATTGTGTTAAACTTCATATAATCGTCGCACGAAGAAGACTGATTTTAATAATCCTATCCTCAAACATGGTTATTAAATCGACAAATTATTTTTATATTTAAACAATTTTTTTTATGCCATTAATAAGATCAGCAAAAAAACAATTAAAACAAAGTCAAAAGAAAAAATCTAGAAACGACCATTTTAGAGCTTTATATAGAGAAGCAAGAGTTGCTTTTGAAAATGCTATTAAAGTAAAAGATGCAGAAAAAGCTAAAGAAATTTTAGTTAACAAAAAAGATAAAGACGGGAAAACAATAAAAGCTTGATTACAATCTATTATTGATAAATTAGTAAAAAAGAATATAATTCATTCAAATAACGGATCAAGAAAAAAAGCTAAATTCGTTAAAATGGTTAAAGAATTATCTTAATCTATAAAGTACATAAATTGAAAGAAAAGAAAAGAGCATTAAATAATGAGATAAGAGCTACTAAAGTTCAACTTATTACTGACCATGGAGAAAATCTTGGTGAGATGTCTTTGAGTGATGCAAAAGCAATTGCTGCAGAACAATGACTTGATTTGATGGAAATATGAAAAACTCCAGAACTAAGTATTATCAAAATACTTGATTATGGAAAACACTTATATAGATTAAAAAAACTAGAACAAAAACAAAAGCAAAAATGAAAAGCACCAGATTTGAAAACAATTAGAATAACTTTCAAAATTGGAGAACATGATTTAGAGATTAGAAAAAAGCAAGCAGAAAAATTTTGAGAAACTCACCATCCATTAAAAATTACATTAATGTTAAAATGAAGAGAAAATCAATATACTGAAATAGCAAGTGAAAAAATGCATAGATTTGTAAATAGTTTGTCTGAATACTATAAAGTAGAATGACAAATAAAGAAAAATTGAAATACATTTATAGCAATGTTAAAACCAATTAAATAACCATGCCTAGAGCTGGATTTATATTATAATTTGAGACTATGACTTTAAAAACTAGAAGTTGAGTGAAAAAAAGAGTTAAAGTTACTGGAACAGGTAAATTTAAAGTAGATAAAGCTTGTAAAAGGCACTTATTAAGTGACAAGACTAAAAAAGCTAAAGGAAGAAATAAATATGGTTTACTTGTTTCTGGAAGTGAAATTAAAAAAATAAGAGAACAATTACCACATTTATAATAAAAAGTGAATAATGAATAGTGTATAATATATTGAAAACTATTTATTAATTCAAAGATATATTAATTATTATTAAAAAAGAAAAATGGTTAGAGTAAAAAGAGGTCTGATGACTAGAAAAAGACATAAAAATATTCTAAAAGCTACAAAAGGTTATAGAATGTTAAATTCAAGAGTTTTCTCAAGAGCAAAAAATGCTTGGATGAAAGCTGGTACTAATGCTTTCATTGGTAGAAAAAGAAAAAAAAGAGATTTCAGAAAATTATGGACAGTTAGAATTAATATAGCTGCTAGAGAAAATTGAACTACTTATTCTAGATTAATTAATGCTTTATATAGTAAAAAAGTTATGTTAAATAGAAAAGTATTATCTAATCTAGCGATTTCAAATCCATGAGTATTCTCAAATATTGTTAAATTCGTAAAATAAGAATTAGATTTTTTCTAGTTCTTATTTTTTTTTAAAATTTATTTTTTTAATTTTTTATATATATGAGTATAAATAATAACCTAATAAATGTTTGAGCAAATATAGATTCAGACTTAAATATCAAATCAATATTATTTAATAATTTTGAAGAATCATGAAGAGTAGATATAATAATTACATTAACTGAGGAAGAAGTAAATGAATTAAAAATTCAAAATTCTGATTATAATTCAATATTTACTGAGTTAACAAACAAATATAAAACTGATATTTTAAGTAAATTAAAAAATAATGAAGAAAAAGAAGAATGAGAAATATCTGAACAAGTCACAAGTTTTTTTGATAAAATTCGTAAAATTTTATCAAAAAACGATATCCCCAGATCACTCTCTACTAGCGAAAGCTAGAAATGCACCTCCCTATTGCAAACATATTCCAACTTGTAGTGAATATATGATAGAAGCTATAGAAAAAAAATGAGCAATATTATGAACTATAAAATGAACTTGAAGAATTCTTAGATGTATGCCTTGGAATAAATGATGATATGATCCAGTTGATAAAGAAAAGAAATAAAAAAACTTTACATATAAGATTTTTTATATATAATTCTGCCACCTGAAAAGGAAGCCCATTCTACGCTGATACTTCTTCGCGTAAAGCTATGAAGCACAAGAGCTACGAAGGGCGCTAATACCTTTATTTTTTTAAAATTATATTATGTACAAAAGAGGTAAAAAATATAATAAAGCTATGGAATTAATTAATTCTACTATGGCTTACTCTGTGAAAGATGCTGTTGAATTGTTAGAAAAAACAAATACAGTTAAATTTGATCCTACTGTTGAAGTTCACTTTAACTTAAACTTGAACCCAAAATATGCTGATCAAATAATCAGAACTACAATTACTTTACCAAATGGTTCTGGTAAAACATCTAAAATATGTGCATTTACTGAAGGTAATGCTGATGAATTAATAAAAGCTGGAGCTTCTATGGCAGGTTGAGATGAATTAATAGACAATATCTTAAAAGGTAATGTTACTATTGATTTTGATGTTTGTGTTGCTACTCCAAATATGATGAGAAACTTAGGTAAAATAGCTAGAGTTTTAGGACCTAAAGGTTTAATGCCAAATCCTAAAGCAGGAACTGTTTCACCTGATTTAATTTCTGCTATTAAAGAAATTGCAGCTGGTAAATTCGAATTCAAAACTGATAAACAAGGTAATGTTCACTCAATTTTTGGTAAATTATCATTTGGTACTGATAAATTAGAAGATAACCTAAAACATTTCTTAAAAATTATCAATGAAGTAAAACCAACTTGATCAAAAGGTAAATATATCAATACTGTATATGTATGTAATGCTATGTGACCTTCTATTAAATTAGATATGTCTGGTGAAGCTTAGTAATAAAAAAACAAATCAATAATTATTGATTTGTTTTTTTATTTATTAAATATATGAAAAAATATATTTTCAAATGGCTAAAGCACAATGCCATTAAGTTAAGGATAATTTTGTACTTTGTTTCTAATCCCTCCCCCTGCGGGTACTCCCTTTGTCCTAAAGGATACATTTCAATAAAAAAGGGAGAAATTTAATTAATTCCTTAACTTAATGGCATTGTGCTTTAGCCATCTGTTAACAGTCAACGGTGGGCTTTAGCTTACCGAAATTTCGATGATTATTTTATTATTTTATCTAATGTCTGAAGTTTTAATATTCAATTAAAGCTCTTTTGTAGATTAGTAAATAAGTTAGTAGTACTACAATTATTAATATTTACACAAAATAATCATTTAGTACAATCTGTTATTCAAAGCTCTTCTCAAACCGATTTAAGTATATCAAATACTGATATACTATTTAATTGTTTTCATAATTTAACTCATCATATTCTTCCCTTTACAGTAGTTACTATTCATGATTTTTCTAAATCAGATATTATTCTTCTCAGTAATGATTCTGATATATCTAAGTCTTTGGATAATGTTGAAATTTTAAATAATGATTGATTATTTTCTGCTATATATAGAATAGCTTTTAGAGCATATCATCATTTTTTTGATATTTTTAGCATAATAAATAGTTATGTTCTATCACCCCCTCCTTACTAGGGAGGGGGTTAGGGGTGGGTTAAGATATTACATCATCAAAATCATCAACTTTTCAATCTTTCAAATATTTATGAATTGCATTTCTAGTAGTTAGTAATCATAATACTGATGCTTTTTTCCTTCTGTCACTTACTTCATTTTCAATCAATTCTACTATATAATTATAGTCATATTTAAGTATTTCAGATACATTCATTCATATAATACTCTCTCAAAATACTCAAGTACATGCAGTAGTTATAATAGCAGTATCTCAAGTAAAACTCCAATTTTCAATTATATTATTGCTTATTTTTAAATAAATTGTTAAATCATCTCCACACAAATCATTTGACTCAAAATGACTAATAGTAGGATTTTCCATTTCAAACTTATTAAAAGGATTTTTTGAATAATATGTTATAGTTTCATTATACATTTTTTAATTTTTCTTATTTTCTATATATTTTTTACACACTTCAGTTCCTGATAATGTAGCTATAGTTATTATAATAATACTACACATTAAACATAGTGGACAAAATGCTCAGATATTAAAAATTTCTTGAAAAATGAAATATCAATTAAACATAATTCAAGCGAGTCACATAACTAGTAATATTTTAAATGTATTTTTAATTTTTTTAAAGTATCAAAGTAATGCTACCAAAATAATTATTGGATAAACAAATAAAGCTATTAAAGGAAATGGAATTCAATATATTTGAGAAAGTGGATTTGATAATACTGCAGAACAAGATAATGTTTCATTTATATCACAAAAACTTCCACCTCAAGTAATATTATTTGCAGGCAAAAAATACATACTCTGAGTTTGCTCTACAGCAAAAATCCAATCATAGCTCAAGTAAAATGCATTGATGAATGCTATAAATGATATTATAATTATAATTTTTAATTTTGTTTTTCTATGCATATTTATTTAATTTATATATTACAAATAACTAATATAATAATATTTGGATAATATTCAATATTATAAAATTTTATCAAGAACTTCAAAAAATTTATCTACATCATCAATACTATTATATATGTATAGACTCATTCTAGATGTATGAGAAACTTTAATCTTATTCAAAAATGGATGAGCACAATGCATTCCTGATCTAATACATATATTATTTTCAGCCATTATATCTGCTATATCATGAGAATGAATTCAATCTATTATGAAACTAAAAACTCATACTCTATTTTCAGATTTACTGCTTCAAATAAGTTTTATTTTTTTTCTTTTATTAAATTGTTCTAGTGAATATAATACTAAATCATTTTCAATTTCTTCTATTTTTTCATATCATCAAATACTTTCTATATATTCTATTGCTTTTAATAAACTCAATGCTCATGTCAGATTTGGAGTTCATGGTTCAAATTTATTAGGTAATTTGGAATAAGTAAAACTACATTCATCTACCTTTCAAATAGCACCTCATCATGAAAAAATTGGGTTCATAATTTCTAATAACTCTGTTTTTCACCATAATATTCATATACCAGTATCTGCTAAGAGTTTATGTCATGTGAAAAACAGAAAATCAGCATTCAATTTAACTACATCAACTTTGAAATGTGGAATACTCTGAGAAGCATCAATTACAAATAAAGTATCTGGTCTTTTTACTTTTCATATTCTTTCTAAATCAAATACTTGTCCAGTAACATTTGAGACATGTGTCATAGAAATTACCTTAACTTTTTCATCATATTTTTTACTAAAATCATCGAAATCCAAATCATAATTTTCATCTACATCGATGTATTCTATCTCTATACCTATTTCATCTTTTAATATCAACCAAGGAACAATATTAGCATGATGTTCTACTATACTTAGTAATACCTTATCACCTTTTTTTAACATATTACTCTTTTTAAGAGATTGTGTTAAAATATTTGATGCATATGTAGAATTGTATGTATAAATCACCTCTTTGTAACTATTTGCTCATATTAAATCAGCTACTTTTTGTTTTGAATCTACATACATTTTTTCAGATTTAGTAGCTATATTGTACATTCATCTATGTATGTTTGAATAACAATTATCTAAATAATTTTTTATTCATTCTATAACCATTCTAGGTTTTTGTGTTGAAGAAGTTGAGTCAAAAAATATTAATCATTTATTATTCTCAAATATCGGAAAATCATTTTTAATGTTCACTTTTTATCTTGTTTAAAATTTAAATAATAATTTATAAAATACAGGACACCCTCAAGGGATGTCCCTACAAAATTTGTAGGGTAGCCACGCATGTCGGGCTACCTGATAAATAATATTTATATTAGTAGTCCCCCCTATTTTATCTTTTTTATTATATTTTCAAATATTTCTTTATAAAATATATTATCAACCATAGACAAACAAATAAACATATTTGATATATAACTATCTATCATCATAAATAACGCGTTCTCCCTATCTATTCATCTAGACCTCAAATAAAATAATTTTTCATCACTTATCTTTTCTATTCTACATGCATGACTAGCATTTACATCATTACTTCTTACGAGTAATGTAGGTATTCATTTTACTTTTCATCCATCTCATAAAAATATATTTTCTTCTAATAAATTTGCATTTACTTTTACTATACCATTATTTATCTGAATAATTCAGTCCAAATCTACTAATCAATCTTTTCATACAATTGATATAATATGAATATCTGATTTTGTATTACTAGCTCCTATTTCTGAGTAAAATTTTGACTTTATTTTTTCTAAATTTTTTGATAAAATAATATATCTCACCTTCAACTCACTATATTGATTGTCTTGTAATATTTTGATATTTGACTCTATTTCTTTTCAATTCAACACTCAATAAAATTCTAGCTTACTACTTTTTCATAATTCTATTTCTATATTGCTTGAGTAATTTACTGAATCAAGTAAAGAATTAGTTAAGAATAAATCATCAAAAAATATGGCAAATACATTGTCGTCAATATTTATTTTAATAATCCCTCCCCCTACGGGTACTCCCTTTGTCCTAAAGGATGCACCTTCAGATAAGAAAGAGAGATTTAAAAGTTCAGATAATTTATAAAATCAATTTTTTGTTATTCTCATTTTTTGAAATTATTTTTTAAATCCTTTAATTTACTTAAATCAAATTTTGGTTTCTTTTTTTCTCAGAAACTAAAACTACTACCACATCAACATCTTTCTTTTATTTTTTCATTCGAAAATATATAACGAACTTTTTCTTTTCAAGTATGGTCAGCTGTAACAGTTTTAGTTATAACTGCTCAGATAAATTTATCTGCATCTATTTTTTCTACATATACATCAAATGGGCTACTTTTTAGTTCCATTTTTTGTAATTCATTAGTTATATCAAATTCTTCTTTAATATTTACTTTTGTACCACTACATCAAGCATCATAAAAATAGACAAGTATCTTTTCTACTTTTCTATTAATCAAATCCAAAACAGTACTTTTATCTAATTTCATAATTAATTTAATATAATATTAAAATCCACCTTCAAATTCCATTGCTATTAATACATTCATCTCACTTGCATATTCTAATGGTAATTCTTTCATTATTGGTGATAAAAAACCATTTACTATCATTGCTGTTGCTTCTTCTTCTTTTATTCATCTAGACATCAAATAAAATAGTTCTTCTTCACTTATTTTACCAGCTGATGCTTCATGTCAGACAATAGAATCACTATTAGCGACATTTATAGTAGGAATAGTGTCAGATATAGACAAATTGTCTAATAGCAATGCATCACATTCTATTTTTGACACTGCTCAAATTGCAGATGCTTTTATGTCTATTAATCCCCTATATGTTGATATTCCACCTCACTTAGACAATGATTTAGACAATATATTGCTAGAAGTATTTTTTCATATATGAATAACCTTTGAACCTATATCTTGATTTTGATTTGCATTAGCAAAAGCTAGTCATAACATATCTGTTTTTGAATTGTCTCACAATAGTACACTACATGGATATAACATAGTTACTCCAGATCACATATTTCATCATACCCATTCCATATATCAATTTTCCTCTACGATTGCTCTTTTTGTATTTAGGTTATAAGTATCCAGACTCCAGTTTTCAACAGAGCTATACCTCATTTTTGCCCCTTTACCGACATATATTTCAACTCCTCAAGCATGAAGTGAATTCTCATCATACTTTGGAGCACTACATCATTCTATATAATGTGCTTCTGAGTCTTCTTCTAAAATAATAATTGTATGTTCAAATTGTCCACCTGATTTTTTATTCATTCTAAAATATGATTGTAATGGTTCTATTATTTTCACTCATGCTGGAACGTATAAGAATGTTCCACCTGACCAAACAGCATAATGTAGAGCAGCAAATTTATGATCACTTATAGGAATAGACTTGGAAAAATATTTCTTTATTAATTCTGGATATTTATGAATTGCTATACTAGTATCATCAAATATAACTCAAACATCTACCAATTCTTGTTTCAGACTATGATAAACAACTTCACTATCATACTGAGCTCAAACTCATGCTAAAGATTTTTTTTCTGCTTCAGGAATTCATAGTCTATCAAAAGTATTTTTGATTTTTTCTGGTACATCATCCCAGCTTTTATTTGCTCACGCTCACTGCGGCTTCGCAAAATAATAAATATCGTCTAGATTTAACTTGGACAAGTCAGGTCACCATGTAGGAATTGGTTTATCTTGAAATATTTTTAATGCTTTAAGTCTAAGTTCTAGCATCCAGTCAGGTTCATTGTTAGACAAACTTATTTGTCTAACAACTTCCTCATTTATTCATTTCAATATTTCATTTGAATATGCTACATTATCATCTTGGAAATTCCAAGTATCTGATACTGTAATATTTTTAGGATTATTTGACATTTGAATATTTACAATTAATTAATATATTATATTTTTGACTTTTTGCTAATATTTTTTAAAATATATAAGCAAATAAATTCAAAAGAGGTTAAAAAATGATACAGTTTTTAAAACAAAAAGGATATATTTTTGCTACCATAATTGTTATGCTTGTAATATATTTACTGAGCAGTTAAAATTATTAGATGCCATATAAATGGCATCTTTATTTGTATCAATTTATTTTTATATCGTCTATTAATTCCTTTCATCACTCTCTAACTACTAGTCAATCATTCAATACATATACCTTGTCAACATCAATGTATTCTAATATATTAAAATAATGAGTAATAACTATAAATGTATTATTTTCGTTACTTAATTGCTTTAACATTTCAGCAATTGTTCTAAATGCATCCAAATCAAGTCAACTATCTATTTCATCCAAAATTATATATTTTGGTCATATTAGTTTCATTTGCAATATCTCTATTTTTCTCTTTTCTCATCCTGAAAATCATACATTTAATTCTCTATCCATAAATCTCTCATCTATATGTAACTCTTCTAAATGTTTTTTTATAAATCTTTTGAATATAAATGGACTCAATTCTTTAACTTCAGAATTAGTATTTTTTAAGGATATATTATATATTGTTCTTAAATATTCACTCAATTTAATTCACTTTATTTCAGGTACATTTTGAAAAGATAAAAATAATCCTGCTCTACTTCTCTCTTCAGGTGACAAATCTAATAAATTAACAGATACAGGACACCCACAAGGGGCATCCCTACTGTTATCATTACTATTTTCAATACTATCTAATCACTTATGTAGGGACACCGCGCATGTCTGGTGTCCTGTATGTTCTATAATATTTACACTTCAACTAATATATTCATATTTAGGATGTCACATCAAAAAAGATGACAAAGTAGATTTACCACTTCCATTCTTTCATAATAGACAATAATTTTTCCCTATTTCAAAATTGAGACTTATTCATTTTAATATTTCTTTGTCTAGAACCCCAACTTTTAAATTTTTTATTTCAATCATTCAATATTTATAAAAATTAAACTATTACTAATTTAGTAATCTTTTTAAAAAAATCAAGTTTTTTTATTATATACTCATTTTATACACATTGTTTTAAAATAAGCAAGTGTTAATAAAATGTTAAAAACTCAGTTTAATTGTCTATATATAGCACAACTTATTTTAGTTATTTTGTCTAGCTAAATGTATATACTTGTTTTGACAAGTGAGAAAAAAAGAATAAAACTATATTGTAGTTTTGCTATAAATAAAGACTAAAAATTAACAATTAACATTTTTTTAACATTTTAAAGTAGATGAAAACTGAAATAAAAGATATAGAAAATAGACATATTTCTGTCCTTTTAGAAGAATTGGTTAATTCTATAGATATTAATAATGACAAAAAAAATATTATTGTAGACATGACTTTATGAATGTGAGGCCATGCAAGCAAGATTATAGAAAAAATGAACACTTGAGATATATTTATTTGATTTGATGCTGATATAAAAAACCTAGACTTAGCTAAAATCAGATTAAATGAAATAAATAAAAAAAAGAAAATTGAGATAATTTTGGTTAATTCTAATTTTGTTAATTTAAAGAAAGAATTAAAAAAATTAAAAATAGACAAAATTACTTGAATATACTATGACTTATGACTTTCTTCCCTACATTTGGATGAAGCAGATAGATGATTTAGTTTTATGCTAGATTGACCTCTAGATATGAGACTTGATAAATCAAAATGAAAAACTGCAGCAGATATTGTTAATGGATATACAACAGATGAACTAAGAAAGATATTTTTGAAGTATTGAGAAGAACCATGAGCAAATAAAATATCAGCAAAGATTGTAGAAGCAAGAAAAATAAAGAAATTGAAAACTACAAAAGAATTAAGTGATGTAATATGATGAATTCCAAAAACAAAATCTAGAATATTTCAAGCTATAAGAATTGAAGTAAATCAAGAATTAGGAAACTTGGAAATAAGTTTATCTGATGCTATAAATATGCTAGATAAGTGATGAAAATTATTCGTGATAAGCTTTCATTCACTAGAAGATAGAATTACAAAAACAATTTTAAAAAATGAAACCAGAGATTGTATATGTGATGATTTGATATGTAGTTGTAAACATACAAAAACATTAAAAGTATTAACAAAAAAACCAATACTACCAACGGATAAAGAAATAAAAGCTAATCCTAGAAGTAGAAGTGCTAAAGCTAGATGTGCAGAAAAAATAAATAAATAAATACACTTCCTCCCCCCTATAAAAATTATCCCCTAATTACTTTCTAAACGTGAATTCAAAAATAATAAATAAAAATATTAAAAGATCTTTTTTATCTAGAAGAAAAATAGCAAAAGAACAAGTAAATTTTTGAATAAACTCAACTTATATTGCTCTTGTATCATTAATATGTATGCTACTTTTATATTATGTTTGGATATTAAATGTAAATGCAACTAAATGATATAATATAAGAGAACTCGAAATAGAGAAAAAAACTCTTCTAATGCAAAAAGAATTACTTGATGTTAAGATTGCAGAACTAGAAAGTTTGTCTACAATACTAAAAGATGATGACTTACAAAATATGGACAAAATAGAAAATCCAGAATATTTAGTAATAAAAGATGATGTACAATATGTATATAATTATTAAAAGACTTTTTTTAGTCTTTTTTTTGTAATTATTACATTTTTATGATATTATACTTATATATTATTATAAATTAATTCTAAAATGAAAAATAAAAAAGCATTTACTTTGGTTGAGTTAATAGTTACTATTATCATATTAGCAATTCTATGAACAATAGTATTTATTTCTCTACAAGGTTATTCACAAACAGCTAGAGATAGTGTTAGAATATCAGA
>JAUXPL010000010.1 GCA_030683605.1 Candidatus Altimarinota bacterium | reverse complement strand
GTAAAAATTAGTATATATAATATATTTTGATTTTTTACCTTTTTTATTTTGTCAAGTTTTTTTACACAAAAAAATACCAATTCAAAAATTAGTATTTCCTTTATTTAATGCTATTTATTTCCTTAAGTTAATGGTATTGGGGTATACCCCGCAGGGGGGTAGGAGTTAAAACCAAAGTACACATACATTATTATAATTAACTTAATATTATTATAAATATATAAACAGAAAAGTATAGAAAAAATAAAATTATTTGTAAAAAAATGAAAATATATAAAATATAATTGTTCTTATATTATAACAATAATCATATGAAAACAATGATAAAAGATTTCAAGAATTTCCTTATAAAAGGTAATGCTATTGATTTAGCTGTTTGATTTATGTTTGGTGCTGCGTTTTCCAATGTTGTTAAATCATTTATTGAAAATGTTGTAATGCCTCCTGTTTGATTATTACTATGAAAAGTAGATTTTTCTAACTTGTATATAGCATTAGATGGTAAAACTTATGAATCAATAGATGCATTGAACAAAGCATGAGCTCCTGCTATTAAATATGGTACATTTATTACTGATTCTGTTTCATTTATTATTCTTGGTTTCATTATATTTATTATGATTAGAGCATTAAATAAATTAAAAAAAGAAGAAGAAGCAAAACCTCATAAAGATCCAGACGATATAAAATTATTAACAGAAATAAGAGATGCTTTATTAAAAAAATAAAGAGATGCTTTATTAAAAAAATAAAGAGTGGCAAAATTGCCAACTCTTTTTTTGATCAATCAAAGCATTTGTTTTACGAAATCTTTGATTGATGCTTTGCTAACTTCTCTACCACCAGAAGTGTAGATGTGGTTATTCCCGTTACCTAAACGATAACCAGAATTACTACCATTTACATATATAGTGCGATCTGATCCCCCCTGATTACTTGGAACTCTGATATTCTTTTTGGATTTATCAGAAGTTTCCATGTTTTCATCAATAAATGCCATAATACACCTCCTATTTAAATTTGATATCACGACTATAATATAATAACACATATATATAATATGTCAATTATTTCATATCTATTGTTTCATTATTATTTGAATTAATTAAATTTTTTTTCATAGTATAATACTCATATCATAATATTGCAGCTGTAATAAAATGTAGTAATCTTCATAATAATATAAATATAGGTAATAACCAGAATAAATTTATCACTATTCAAAATATACTTCCTAACTTTGGTCATTTATTAATAATTGAATAAAACAAAACTACTGAATGTATTACTACAAATACTAATGAACCTACTCACAAACTAGCTACAGTTAAAAATAATAATTCAAGTATTGCTGATATTAATTTTAAATTTTTTGTCATTTCTATATCTTTGAAATTCATAGTTTTTTTATTAAATTAATAATATTAATATTCATTATATATAAATATTTATTATAAACATATTATTGATAATATTAAATAAATCAAAAAAATATTGATAAATATTATTTATGTGTACAATACTGATACATTATAAGCTCTCGTAGCTCAGTTGGAAGAGCACCAGGCCGCGAACCTGGGTTTGCCGTGGGTTCGAATCCTGCCGGGAGCACCATAAACATAAAACAATACCCCTTGTGGGTATTTTTTTGTGTTTATTTGTTTTAATTTAAAACACTAGAAACTTTTTCACTAGATGATTTAACCTCTTTATTAACTTCAAAATATTTACTTGGGTTTACAATTACTCATCTATAAATTCATTTTTCTATATTTGTGAAATCATTTAATGAATTTTTAGCATTTATCCATAATCAAATTTTTCAATTATAATCAAAAGGTCATATAACTTCTGGCACTTGTATTCATGATTCTATTTCTTCTGAAAATAATCATTTAGCTTTAAAATTTTCACTAAAAAGTTTTAACGATTCATCTATATTTTTTGTATCTTCAAAAAATAATACAAAATCTTGTCATTTTAATAAGAAAAAATCTAAATTTTCATCAAATTTTATATAAGTTTCTTCTTTTATGTGATTTGTTAATTCCCATTTTCAATCAATCATATTTTGAATAGATTTTTTTCTCATATCAATATATGTTCAATCTAATTCTAGAGATGTTATGTTTCTTTTTTAAATATTCATATTTATAAATTTATTTTAATGAAATTAAATCAGAAACCTTATCACTTGATGATTTTATAACTGTATCCATATCTATTGATATTCAATTAAACTTTTCAAAATCCACAATCATAGATTTAAAAACTCATTTATTTATATCTGTTAAATTTTCATCTAGTAATAAAGTTCATTCTATCATTAAATAGTAGCTTCAATTATAATCTACTACTAAATCAGTTAATGGTATTTGAAATCATTCTTCATTTTTTTCTGTTTTTCAATATTTATTAAATTTTCATTCTTTTTTTAAAATCTCTTTATCTCTATCTCTTATTGATTTATCTGAATATTTAACCAAAAAATAATTTCAATGAAATCTATAAAACTCTCTTTTTCAATCAAATTTAAAAATCTCTGTTTTTCTATTTCAGTTTAATAAATCATATACATTTCAAATTGTAGATGTTAATAAATCTGTACCTATAAAATCAATACCTCAAAAAGATATTGTTTTTATTCAGTTATTCTCTGTTTCAGTATATTTATCTGATATATTGTTCATATTTTAATTTAATATAAATTATTTTAATTCTATTTGTCAAAAATCAATTATGTAAATATCACCATTTGGTGTAAACATAAAATTACCTGGATTTCTATCAGTTATTTCTATATTTCATTTTTTCTCTATTTCTTCTATTACTTTTCTAACACTGCTAAATTTTTCAGAATTGTATTCTTTGTTCCAGTATTCTTGTAATAATCATTCCATTCTTTTTTCATTTGGTGTTACAAACTTGTCATTAGGTTCTGGAAGTTTTTGTAAATTATTTTCTTTTAAAAATTTATTTATAAATTCATCTGATAATCAAACAAAATCTTCTGGATTTATTCAAGCATTTTTAAATGCATCTTTATAAATACTAAGATAAAAATCTGATTTAGGTGTGTGACCAGATATTTTTTCCATTATAAATGATATGTCATTTCAAGTTTTAAATAATTCAGGTATTTTTATATTATCAAACTCTTTATTTCATGCTTTTACTTCTTTCAATATATCAAATAATTTATTATGATTTTTCAGTTCTTTAACTACATCATCTTTTCAAATTTTTGAGATTTTTCTTACTTTTGTTGAATCATCTATATTATTTATAACTAATGCATTAACTCATTCTCAAACAACTTGATTATTATCAATAAATCATAATTCATCAACTAATTCTTTATATCTTTCATCTTTTAAAAATTTATACCTTGGATCATCATAAAGTGAATTTTGATTAGAGACACTTTCATTTACTTTTCATTGCATTAAATCTTGTTTATCTGGTAAGATTTCTTCTTTTCACTTTTCTATTATATCATCTTTAACCAATTTTTCAAAATCTAGCTCTTGTTTTGGTAATATTTCATCTAATTTTCAATTTACTTCTCATATTACATCTTTTATTTCAGGTGATTTTACTATAATTTCTTTATCTAATCTCATCTTAGATAATTGTTTAATTCATAGTTTTAATCATTTTTTTCATAATGCTATTCATAATCAAACTCAAGTTGATACAATTCATAATTCAGCAAATGATTTTCATTTTTCATAAGAATTTCAACTTAATAAATTTATAACATTATCTCAAAGAGATTCAGCTATTTGCTTTAATCATTCATAACTAGCTAATTTTGATAAATTTTCTAATATTACTTTTCATCAGGAATTATAGACTTCAATTGCTAATTCATAATTTCAAATTAATAATTCATCCACAAATCATTTTAAAAATTTTTGTATTACACTATTACTTTCTAAGTTATTATTAATTCATAATTTATCATAAAGAGTCATTCTTGCTTCATTAATCAAAGCTTCTTTATCGAGGTCTTCTTTTGTTTCAGTTCTTAATTGTTTTTCTAATGATTCATTTTCTTTTCTTTGTCTTTCTATTAATTCATTTAAATATTTTGTTAATTCTGTTGTATCTCTTCAACTAGCTTGTTCATTCAATACATAATCTCTTGCTTCGGATTCTATATTATTTTGAGAATTAATTAAAAAACTTAAATCATAATTTAAGTTTTCTCTTTTTTCAGCATTTCAAAACTGTTCATAGTTTCAGAAACTTTCAAGTCACATAAATTATTATGAAATGATATATTTATTATAATATCATATCATTTATACATTTACAAATAATGATAAAAATGAATTAATTAAATTATCATATTCTTGTGTTGTTTTTTTCCCCGATCCCCCTCAAAAAAACACAATCCCCCCACCTAAATTCTTGACTTATTCTCAATTCCACATATACATACTGAATGATAAATTTGGGACAATATTAAAATCTCATTTTTTCATAAAAATTATCAAAAACACAAACAAAAACATAGGGGTAAATAATGAGTAATCAAAAAAATGTACCAGTATTGTCATCTGAAATTTACGAACTTTCGCAACTTCATATGCCAGAAAATACCACCGAACAAATCTTGAAAGGAGGTCGTGATAAATTCCCTCTTTTATCAAAGGGGTTTGGAAATATTAAGAAGATTGGATGTATAGGTTGGGGCTCGCAAGGTCCAGCTCAATTTTGCAATATCAGAGACTCTCTAAAAGATACTAATATAAAAGTTACTGTTGGTCTACGTAAAAATTCTCATTCATGGAGAAAAGCTGAGTCTGAAGATTTTTGCATAAGTAATGATACTTTAGGAGAGATGTTTGATGTAATCAAAGATTCTGATTTAGTAATCTTGCTTATTTCAGATGCTGCTCAAACCGAGCTATATCAAGAAATAATGAACCATATGAAATCTGGTGCTACACTGGGACTTTCTCATGGTTTTTTACTTGGTTACATGCAATCAATCGGTAAAAAATGGCGTGAAGATATCAATGTCATCGCTGTTTGTCCAAAAGGCATGGGACCATCTGTTCGTCAGCTGTACCTGCAAGGTCAAACTGTAAACGGTGCTGGTATCAATAGCTCAATTGCTATTGAACAAGACATCGATGGTACAGCTACTGACACTGCTCTATCTTGGGCTATCGCTATTGGTTCACCTTATATCTTTGTGACCACTATGGAATCAGAGTATAAAAGTGATATCTTCGGCGAGAGAGCGATCTTGCTAGGTGGTGTTTGGGCTATCTGCGAAACTTTGTATCAAAGATACACGACAAAAGGTAAATCTGATGTTGAATCATTTAATGCATCTGCTGAAAATATAACTGGGCCTATTTCTAGAATTATTTCAAAAAATGGAATTCGTGCAATGTACGAAAGTTTAGTTTCTAATCAAAAAAATGATTTTAAATTAGCTTACTCTGCATCATACAATGCAACAATGCCAGTACTTCGTGAAATATATGACGAAGTAGAATCTGGAAATGAAATAAGAAGTGTAGTAATGGCTGGAAAAAGATTGAAAAAAAAACCAATGGTTAATATTGATGATACAAAAATGTGGGAAGTTGCTAAAGATGTGCGTTCTAATAGAAATGATTATCCATTAACAATTTACGGATTTAGTGCTGGTTTTTATGCTGGTATGATGATGGCTCAGATAGACCTATTGTCAGAAAAAGGTCATTCTTGGTCAGAAATAGTAAACGAATCAGTCATTGAAGCAGTTGATTCACTCAATCCATATATGCATGCTCGTGGAGTCGGCTATATGGTGGATAACTGCTCTATTACAGCACGTTTAGGTACTCGAAAATGGGGACCATTGTTTGAATCGGCTCTTGTCAGAGATGCCTTTGTTGCAATTGATCACTACGAAGTGGATATTACTCCATTCTTGAAATTTTTGTCTCACCCTGTACATGATGCAATTGCTGTTTGCGCGGAACTTCGCCCTAGTGTGGATATTTCTGTCTCTTAAATTGGCTAATTGCTAATAAAAAAAACCTCTTATCTGAAAAGATAAGGGGTTTTTATTAACTCACACTTGCAATATAATCAATAAAATATATTATCTAGAAGTTATTTAATACTAAACATATAACTATGACAGATAAATTAACAGTTAAGGAAAATATTCCTCTTACAGTTGTGTTATCAGATGGAACAAAAACTATTTCAAAAGAGGTTTTAAAATTGGTTGAGTGAACAGCATTTAGTGCTATGGATGTTTTGGTAGAAATATTATGAAAAAATAAAATTTTTTTTATAGATTTTAATGAAATGGCTAATTATTCTAATGAACAAGTAGAAAAAATTCTTTGAATAAATGAACAAGAAATAGTGTTAGAAAAAGAAGTTACAGCTTAATAAAAAAATAATGACAACATATAGCAAAAAAGCAAATGACATATTACACTGAGTTAGTTTAGCCAAAATTATGGAATATTTGGTTGAAGTATATGGTTTCGAAGAATTGAGCGAACTTGTGAGAATTAACTGTTTCAAAAATAATCCTAGTATACAATCTAGTCTGAAATTCTTAAGAAAAACACTTTGGGCACGTGAACAAGTAGAATGACTATATGTCAGAACTAGACTAGAAAAAATGGATGAAGAAAAATGGTGAAAAGATTTTTAGATGACAAAAAAGATTAATCCCGCTTAAGCGGGATTAATCTTTTTTATTTTTTAAATCATTTAATGCCTTACTTGTAATCCAATTTCATACTAGATTTAATGGATGAAAAGCATCTAGAGGTCTATGGTCAGTGTCTATGAAATGTAGTTCTCATTTATCATCTTTTAATATATTATGAGCGATAAACGGACTTCATTCTATATCATTATTCATTTCTGGTAATACTGATTCTGGTAGATTATGTATTATTCTCAGATATTTAGCATTTACTGGTAATAACAAATCTGACATACTTTTTATATGAGTATTTGCGAAATAATGATTGAATAATCTAATCATTCATTGCATTCAAAATACATCAAATAATACTCTATGATTTTGTTGCATATTTGCTCATCATTCTAACAATTTAATTATCTCTTCTTTAGTAAATTCTACTGCTAAATCTATTGGATTTCATACTATTTTTTCTTGATGAAGTGAAAAATCTTCCCTATTTCATTTATATATCTCAGTTTCAGGAACAATAATTCACAAATAATTTTTATGAAGTTTATAAGAATTAGCTTCATTATCTGCAGAAGTATTTCATGCTGCTCTAGGAGTCTTTTCCACTGTTCAATCATTTTTATCATTAACAGTGTACATAAATCATTTTCAAATCATTTTTAAAATATTAATAAATTATTAAAATTAAGATTTTTCTTCCCTTTTCAAGGGAAGTCCCAAGGTACGAGGGGATGGGTTACAAATAATAGGCTAATATGTTATTCCATTTATTTTGGGTACTTTTTGCCCTGATTCTATAGCATATTTAATAGCTAAATCTACTAGAAGTTTATTGTCATATTTTCAATAATGTTGTTTCAACCAATTCTCTATATTTGTAGCTATTATATTTGAATAACTAGTATCTTTTGAATCAGCTGCAAACTTAGTTCTTCATAGATTACGAGATTCTTCATTTATAGAATAATAGCTCATCCAATCACTTAATATTTTTTCTATTTTTGTTTTATTATCTAGATTTTTGAAATGCACTACTATCGAATCACTATGAGTTACAAATCATAACATATTATAAGCTACTTTTATACTTATATTATCATTTGTTTCATTTCATAGAATAGCTAATTTTTGAGATAAATCCAATAAATTTGAAACAAAACTATATTCTTTTACTGGAATAGTTAAATATAGTTTATAATTAGCTTTTTTTTCTTTTGATTCAGATTTTTGTTTTATAGAAAACCATCCTGGATTTGTTGCTATTTCTAAGTCTGCTATTTTAACTACTTCTGCTTCCAATCTATCAATTGTAGATTTATACCATATTGATTGTAACTCTATTTTTTGTTTTAAGTTTATCAAAAAATTCTCATCACTAGATTCCAATTTGATTTTAGAATACTCTGGTCTATTTGTAAGTAGATTTGATATTATTTCTGATACTCAGTTTTTAAGTATTAATCAATTACTGCTATTTAATAAGTTTGATAATTCTCTTTTACATAATACTACATTTTGATTATTCAAATACTTCTCTAATACATTGTCATCTTTTTTTAATCACAAAATAGAATCAACCTCGTCTCATATAGAGTAAGATGTTGACTCGTTTTTATTATTAACTGGTGATGTAAAATTATTAATATTATTCATAATTATTATAGATTATTCTCATCCTCAAAGTATTTCTAATAAATATAAAAATATTTAATAATCACATGATTATAAGTATCAAAAGTGATATAAATAAAAACATTCACATAAAACTAAAATCAATATCACTTATAAATACCAAACTAGCAGTGGCAAATACTGCTAATGCAGTAGAAAACATAGCTTGTGAAACTATTCTATTCCATTGTTCATCTGATTTATTAGCTTCTAAATAAGCTACTAATTCTACAGATTGTTCATCTGTAAGTTGTTCTCATTTTTTAAGAGTTATTCCTTTTTCTTTTAAAAATTTTTTTGCTTTATAGTTGTCTCACATTTGTCTAATTCATGGAGCTATCATCCATCAGATTACAGCTGAAAATAATCAAACTAGTACTAAATTTATAGGAAAACTATTAGAAAAAATCATAACAGCAAATAACAATACAAAAGACATTATAATTGTTCACCAACCAGATTTAGCATCTACTTTTTTATTCATAAAAGATGAATAAGCAGTAATCAAAAGCATAACTCAAATAATTACAAATGTACGAGCGAACAATATATCAAACATAATTTTTAAAATTATAATATAATAAATTAATTTTAACATAAAATATTTATATAAGCAAAAAACAAGCAGCTAGCTGCTTGTTTTTTAAACATTGAAACCAATTTTTTTCTTATTTTTATTACTATAATTATTCTCTTCATTATATTTTTCTATTTCATTCAATATATTTTCATTATTAATATGAGATGTGAAATTTATTTTTTTTGATTTTATATCAATATTTTTACTTTGCTCTATTGCAAATTTTTCTTTTAATCTACGTACAATTTCAGAGATATCTGCTCATGTAAAATTATCAGAATTTTTAGATAATATATGATAATCTATATTTTTTGAAAATATTTCTAGTTTAGAAGACTTAGTTTTTGATTTATCTATATATATTTTCCATATCTCTTCTCTAGCTTCTTGATCAGGATAATCTACAAATATTTTTGTATCAAATCTTCCTGCTCTTAAAATAGCTTTATCAATGGCATCAATTCTATTTGTAGCTCATATAAATAATATATCCTTTTTTTCACTAAATCAATCAATATATTGTAAAAATGTGTTTAAAACCTTTATATCTTCTTCACTTATATTTTGATTTTTATCTCTATTTTTTGCTATTGCATCTATCTCATCGATAAATACTACACTTGGAGATTCAAAACTTTTAAATAGATTATCCAATTTTTCTACTGATGCATTTGTCCATTGAGACAAAATATCTGTTGCTTTAATAGTATAAAATATTTCTCATATTTCTCATGCTAATGCCTTTGCTGCAAGAGTTTTACCTGTTCAAGGTGGTCAATACAATAAAATTCATCTAGGCAATTTTACTCACAACTCTTCAAAAAGTTCACTATTTATATATTGATTTATTACTTTTTCTAATTCTTCTTTTAATTTTTTAGATCATCATATATCTTTTAATTTTATATCTGGAACTGCTGGTAATATTTCACGATTAATAATCTTTTCTTTTTTATATTTATTTATGAAATACAGTAATCATTTCAAGGTTGTTTCTCATCATATAATTTTGCTAACTTTTTCTGAAACCAAACTTCAAATTGCATAATCATTCAACAATCTTCTAACTATTTCACTAATATCAGATCAAGTAAATTTATCAGTTTTCTTTGCCAAGATATCTAAATCAACTTTTTCATCAAAGAAATCAAAATTAGTTTTTTGATTTGCTTTATTTAAATATATTCACCATATTTCTTTTCTAGCTTCAAAATCTGGATAATCTACAAATATTTTATAATCCAACCTTCATGCTCTCAGTAAAGCTGGATCTATTGCATCAATTCTATTTGTAGCTCATATGAATAGTATTTCTTTTTTATCACTAAATCAATCAATCTCTCTTAATAAAGCATTAATTGTTTGAATATTTTCTTCATGTAATTCTCTTCATCATGAAAAATCTCTCTTAGGTACTAATGAATCAATTTCATCTAAAAAAACTATACATGGATATATTAAATTTTTAAAGAAATCTGAAATATTTTTAGCTGATTCTCATATCCATTTGGATATTATATCATTAGAACCAAGTGTGTAAAAATTTACTCATATTTCATTTGCAATGATTTTTGCTGTTAAAGTTTTTCATGTTCATGGTGGTCAATAAAGTAAAACTCATCTAGGAGGCTCAATATTCCATTTTTTAAAATGATCCTTATTTTTATAAAATGATATAAGTTTTGAAAGTTCTATTTTTAACTCTTTATTTCATCACATATCTTCTAATAAAACTTTATCAATTTTAGATTTTTCTACTTTTTTAATAGAAGTATCTCTCAACCATTCAGGTAAATCTAAATCATTCTTATCATCTATACAACTTATTTCTATGTCAATTATGTTAGGTGACTCTATTACAATTTGCTTATTTATTGAATATTTTAAAACATCAAAATACAAAAATTCATAAATACTTTTTAAAAAAGTCTTAAATATATATACATTATTCTTAGCTTTTTTATTATCGTTATAAATTTTAAAATCAAATGATCAACATCAAATTTTTTTAAATACAAAATTATCTATTTTAATTGAATCATTATTTTTCAAATAAAAATTTGTAGTTAAAAATTTTGTTAAATAATTATCTATGATTTTTTTTATTTCTCTTACTGTTTTATCTGAAATACCAATTTCTGAATTTAATCAAAATGTGAATTTTCAATAATAGTTTCCATTTTCTTTTTTAAATGTAAATATAACTCATAGTTTTATTTTTTCTTGATTAAAAATAGTATCCTCTTCTAAATAAAGTTTAAGTATATATTTTTTATAATCATATAATTGTTCATTAAAAATAGCATCAAATAGTTTATCCCATGATTTATCTTGAAGTATAATTTCAATTTCCTTTTTCATATAAATATATTTAATAATTCTATTTAAGGAAACACTGAAAAAGTCCTTCGTAATAATAAAAATCTATATTTTTTAGATAAAATTTACTTAAAAATTTTTTGATTAGCTATTCTAAGCAAAAAATTTTTAAGTAAATTTTAGCAAAAAAGATAATTTTTTTATAGATGTGAGTTTTTCAGTGTTTCCTTAACTAAGTTTATAATAATTTTACAAATATTTCAAATAAAAAATAAAATATTAAAATTCTAAAATAAAATCGGACACTTTCAGTATAGTATAAATGATTAGTTTAAATATCCCAAAAGTGTCTTATGAAAATTATAGAAAAAACTACGACTTACTTTTTCTTACCTTCATTAATATTATTTGTCAGTTTTAATAAATTTTAATTAGAAAATATCTTTGAAACATTTTTTCTTATCTCTGACATATCTGGTAATATATTTCACAATTTTTCATCTCTATTTATAGCATGTCACATAGCTTCTAGCATTCAAGCATTTTCTCATGGATTTTTAAAAGAAAACCTAAATCTCAAATGTGATACTCAATCAAATTCATAAAATCATATACTAAATCATATTTTATCAATATCATTTCATAAAGCATTAAATGTATCATTACTAACTAGATTAGAATCTTTTCTAGCTATTGCTGACAAGAATTCTCTTCATTCTGTATGAATTTTTTCAAATATTTTTATAGTTTCAATATCTCACAATTTTCATGGTAAAGGAATATCTATAGAATAATATTCATCATCTGTAATTATCAACGATTGTGTGTATTTAAGCATATTTATATCCAAAAAATTCTTTTCAAAATCCTTTATCATTGCTAGATTTTGATTATTTAAAGCTAACATTCATTTATTAGAATTTGCTCAATCATATATTGGTAATTTCTCTATTTTGTGAAATTCTTCATGTTTTTCATGGGTATCAATAAAAACTATATGAGTATGTGGTCTAAAAACTGATTGAGATTTACCTCATCATGGAATTAATGAACTATTTAATCAATAATATAGATTCAATTTTCATCATTCTATACTTGTTTTGTAAGATTCTTCTAATCAATTAAGTAATTGACTCATTATTTGATAATACTCTTTCATATCATCCACTGATACTTGTCATAGATGAGATATTTCTTGAGATATTCAAGAATAAATTAACATTATATGATGATTTCAGTATGGTCATATAGTAGTACTTACTGCCCAATTTTTTCATTCATATAACAAATTATCTTTATCTTTTAAGTCATAAAGTAATCAATCTCTAGTCCTCAAATTATCCAAATTGAATGGTAGATTTTTTCTATGGTCTGTTGCCAATGTATGATGTGTCAACGTGTCAATAATTCATAGTCTAGTATCGCTAATTATTTCAGATTCTATTTTCTCTATTTCTAATTCTTGATTAAATCCCTCTTTTCAAAATTTGTAATCACTATTTGCTCAATCTAAAAACATATTAAAATTTTAAATTTTAAAGTAATGAAATTTTAGGTATTATAATGTATTTGTCAATTTTTAATAGTGTAAATACCCTATAAATTGACTTATTTTGAAATATATAATAAAATTATAAATATATATATTAATAAAATTTCAAAATGAAAAATTCTTATAATAATTATGCTTACAATAATCATCAAAAAACATCTAATATAGAGGATGAATTATCTGAAAAAGTAAAAGAAAAAATAATAACAATATTATTATCTAAAAATCTATTGGAATATAATAAATCTAAAAGTTTAGATACTCTAATTGATGTAAAAAAATATATGGCAAAACTTTATAGTGAAAATAAAATTACACTAAATGAATTTATAGAAATATGAGTAAGATCATGATGAATGAAATTATGAAATTATTTAGTCTTAAAATGATATATCTCAAAAGAAACATTAAATGAAGCATTATCAATACAAAAACAAGAAAAAAACAAAAGAAGTCTATGAGAAATACTTCTAGAAGAAAAAACACTTTATAATACAAAAGAAGAAGAACTAACTTTTCCTCAATTGAATGAAGCATTAGAAGCATTATGAATCAGGAGACTATGAGAATATTTAGCTAATAAATGAATAATAAAATATGAGCAAATATCCTATTATCTAGATCAACAAAAAAATAAAAAAATACCATTTTGAAAATTATTAGTACAAGATTGAAAAATAAGTCAAAAAAAATTAAATACAATATTAACTGAATTGTGACTTGAAGTACATATGGATGAATTATCTATAGACGAAGAAATTGATTATTGAAACTATGCATATGTATGAACACATATTTGGGGATAATAAAAGAGACAATGCAAAAAAAATGTGATTATAATCACATTTTTTAGTTTTTTTTACTCTCATTTAATGATAATTTTCTCATAATCGTAGTTTTCTTTTTAAATAAGGCAGGGAAAAGTATTTAAAAAATGAATTATCCTATTTTCACATTCATTTTAATAACTGTTGATATTGTTTATTTAAAGCCTTTTCTAAAAATATCATAATCACACAAAAATATAAGTAAAATATAGATATATTTTACTTATATTTTTGCTTTTGTTAAGCTGATAATTAACTATTTTTAACTTAAAAACTTGGTAAATCTAAGATTTTTTAGAAAATATTTTTTACATAAAAAAAACTAAAAATTAAATTAACTTTTAGTTTTTTAAACTAATTTTTCTAAAAAATTATACTAATTCTCAAACCATCCAAAAAGGTATTATGTAGACATCAAATTCGTCTAATTGCCTTACAACTAATTCACTAGTTGTTGTTTTTATTAAAAACTTTATTTCTTTTGTATAATTTTTCGTAAATGAAGAAAATATTTTAGGAATTACATCTCTATTTTTTAGTTTAATTTCAATTGGAACAATTCATCAGACTTTGTAACAATATATAAAATCTATCTCACTTCAGTTTATTTTATTGTAAGTTTTTACTTCATCACTAAACATATTTTTATTTTTCAGTATTTCTAAATATGCAAAGTTTTCTATTAATTCTCACCTAAAATCACCAGCTCAAAAATCATTTTTAAAGTAATTAATAATTCAAAGATCATTTAAGTAGAATTCTGGTTGTTTAGAATATTCTTTTCTACTATCTGAATAAAAAGGAAAAACGGTGTGTAATAAAAAACTTTTTTCTAGTATATCCAAATAATAAATAACTTTATCTCTAGATATAGAAAGATAACTAGATAAGTCATTTATATTCAAAATAGATGAAATATTATTTGATAAATAACTAAATATTTTTCTAAAATTTATTATTTCACTTCCAGACAAAAAAAATGCAACATCTTTTTTTAGATAAATATCTATTATTTCCGATAATTTCGAAATCTTATCTTCTTTTGTATTTTCATTAATTACAGCAGGATAAGCTCAAAAAGTATAATATTCTTTTAAATATGGTTCAATTTTATCAAACATAAAACTTTGATATCTATCTTTTGTTAAATAACTTACATCTACTCATTTATACTCTAGAAATTCATAAAAAGAAAATGGATAAACCCATATTTGTTTTACTCTTCATACAAGAGAACTTCATAGCTCCTTTATTTGCCAAAGTCAGCTTCAAGTTGCAACTATTTTTAGTTTTATAGTATCATCATCATAAAGAGATTTTAGTATTTGCTCTATATTTTCAATTGTCTGAACTTCATCTAAAAACAAGATTCATTCACTATAAAAATCAACATTGTAATTAAATCATACATAAGTTATAAAATCATTTTTTGTTTTAAAACTCTTTTCATATATATCATCAAAATTTATATATATTTTTGTTTGTACTATATTATCATCACCTAGCACTGTTTTTATTAAAGTTGTTTTACCTACTTGTCTCGCTCAATAAATAATTATCAATTTTTCTTTTTCCAAATAACTATATAATTGATCTAAATATTTTTTTCTTTTAAATATCATAATTTTTATATTAATATGTATTTAGTATTATTTTACTCATTTTTATTCAAATTACAAATTTAAGTGTTAATTTTTTAATAATATAGTAATATTTACTATTAAATTATTTATAAATAATCACTTTTACATATTAATTATTTATAAAATATAATATAAAAAAACTAAAAATTAAATTAATTTTTAGTTTTTTAAAAAGTTATTTAAATGATTTTTACTTTTATTTTATTTACAAGTAAAAGTTGCATACTGAATATCATCAATAGGGTGTATAAATAGTTTTGTGTAAATTCTTAACGTACACAACGAACGTAATATGTAGTATCAGCGTAAGTTCAACGACCATTATTGAAATCCAAGACCCATTTAAAGGTTGTATATAGTGCATGTGTAGTAGACGACCAATAGCGATTACTAGCCGAACTAAAATAACTTGTATCTATACTCGGATTAGATACATTTAAAGCAACTATTGATTCTAATTCTTTAAATGCTGGTAATCTCCAGTCTGTATATCATCATAAAGTAAGATTTGTACAATAATCTTTTGATAATTGCCAAGTATATGTACTAGCTGGATATCAGCTTTGCCATTGTAAACCTGTTACAGAATCAGACACTACACCATTATTTGATTGTACATTATTACATGTACCACTTACACAAGTAAACCTATTTTCTGGAAGACTAATTGTTCATACATTATGAGCAATATCATAATGTCAAGCTGGAGTTCATTGCCATGGTAATTTTATTGATTTTCTAGTACTTGCAGTAGTAGCTGTTGCATATACTACTACTGTTAATAATAAGAATCATAATAAAACAGATAATGCTTTTATATATTTTTTCATATTTTTTTAATTAAAATTATTTTTTATAAATAACTGTTTCATACTATATTTACCAAAAATATTATCTATCAATAATATATTATTATCTTGTTTCTTCTGTAAATCTAGTACAAATAATTTGTAATATGATTTATTTATCTTAAATCATATATCTTTGTAACTTTTATATTTTCATAATAACTATAAGCTATACAATTCTTTAAACATATTATTTCCTTAGCGTACACAACGAATATTACGATTATCGGTCTTACTAGTGTAAAGTGAAGTACCATCAGTGAAAACCACTACCCATGCATTTGTAGTAAGAGCTGCATATGAAGTAGACGTCCAATAGTAACCACCAGCCAAAGTAGACGAACTAAAATAACTTGTATTTATACTCGGGATATATACACTTAAATCAACTATTGATTTAAGTTCTGTGTAGTCTGGTAATCTCCAATCTGTATATCATCATAAACTAAGATTAGCACAATTAGTTTTTGCATTTGTCCAACTTTTAGTTGTTAATATATTTCAATCACTCATCCAGTATAATCATGTTATATTATCAAGTATAACTCCATATCATCCATCTCATACTGTTCAACTTACTAGTGTAAATCTTCATACTCAATTAGCTCAGTCTGGAATATATGGTGAAAATGAACCATCTAAATTTGTATATAAGATTGTTGTAACTGTCAAAGTTTTAGCTAAATTATCTCCACATGCTCATCCGACTGGTGTTATATCTGTTGTACCTGCTGATAATGTTGTAATTGTTGTTCAAGCAACTGTTGCAACTGCTGTGTTTGAACTTGTATAACTAGTAGGAATTTCTGAACATGTGTTACTTATTGTTACATTTGTACCTTGTGTTACTGTTGTTTGACTTAAATTAAATGTTCCTGTTGCTCAAGAAACTGTACATCATGTATAAGTATATGTTCAATTAAGTGTTCAGTTATTACACATTCTTTGTTCACTTGTACATGTATTTCAAAAACTTACTGAATCAGTTAAATATGCTGTTACTGATGTATTATTTATTACTGTATCTCAGTTAAAATCACAGTTTGTATTTGTTGTTGTACTTGATCAAGCACTTGCTATAATTTTTCCTCATAGATTATTTCTAACAATCGTAGTTGCAAGTTGTTCAGTTGCATTTAAATCATAAGTATTTGTATTTATTATCTCTGCTATTTCTCATACATTTGATATTGTTGTTCAACTATATGCATTTTGTAAGTTTGTTAGTAGATTTGCTCTAGCTGTTACTCAACTGCTTGTTTGTTCTGATAATGTTTTTAAATCACCACAATACAATTCTAAACTTCAAGTATTTACTAGATTTAAATTTTCTTCTCATTTGGTATTATATGTTCAAGCATATTGAAATGGTAAATTTTTATAACTATCATATGCTAAATCATTATTTTGAATTATTTCTTCCAACGTTATTCATGATGATGTAATTATACTTGGACTTGCTAGTATACAATCTATTCATCATGTACTCACTTTCAATATTTTTCCATTATAGTTTCATGAGACTTTTAATATAGCTGTTTTTTCTGATGCTGAAACCTCTATCATTGCAGCTACATTATTCATTATTCATTGTACATTATTCATTGTAACTTCACCACCTTCCATTGCTCATGCTAATTGAAATGCATTTCTTGTACTTATTGTACTATATACAAATTCTTTATTTATAAGAGGATCTGTAGGTATCCTATCTAATTTATCTACATTAGCATATACAGACTCTCAAAAATATCATTGTATCCATGCAGTTGCTCAACTATATGTTATATTTGTTCAATCTGTTGGAATTGGATATTTACCAGAATCTAAATTAAATAATTCTAGAGAGGTTTTCATTCTTGATAAATCACTTATTCTAGCACTATCTCTTGATTGTGAACTATATCATTGAAGACTTATAAATGCTATTGTTCATAATATAGCTAATATTGCTATAACTATTATTAGTTCTACTAAGGTAAATGCCCTTTGTTTTTTATATTTATTCATAGTTTTTATATTATATATAAGTAGTATAAATAGTTTTGTGTATATAGAAAATTATAGTATTAAGGAAACACTGAAAAACTCACATCTATAAAAAAATTATCTTTTTTGCTAAAATTTACTTAAAAATTTTTTGCTTAGAATAGCTAATCAAAAAATTATTTTCATAAATTTTATCTAAAAATATAGATTTTTATTATTACGAAGGACTTTTTC
>JAUXPL010000002.1 GCA_030683605.1 Candidatus Altimarinota bacterium | reverse complement strand
GTGAATAAAGAAATTTAATACTGAAAAAGTTAGAAAATATCCAATTGTATATCAAGTAGTGTAATCACCTTCTCAGAAATTGCTTACACTAATATTAGTTTTTATAACTCATATCAGTAAAGAGTAAATCAGTATTATAGTAATAAATAATTTGTTTAATTTTTCCATTATTTTTATTTTAGAAATTAATTTACTTTAAATAATCAGAATAATATTCATAAAAATTATCTTTTATGTTTTTTGGACATAATTCCAATATTTTCGGTAATATTTTTCAAAAAATATAGAATAACTCAATAAATCAAACTTGAAGTAATGTTTGAACATCAATATCTTGATTTTTAAATCTTTCTCATATATAATCTAATATTTGTTCTATTTCAAAAATATCATCATTTTTATAACATTCTACTAAATAATGAATAAGTTGTCAGAATATAATATATGAAAGATAATATTGTTCATAATATCATGTATTCTCAATATAATATTTAAATTCAGGAAAAGTTATTATTAATTTTATTACTTCTATCAAATCTGAATCTTTTATATAGCTAGGTTTATCATAATCTATATCTATAATATATTTATTTTCTTCGTAATCTTTTATAAAAGTATCTAAATTTGGCATTATAATTTCTTTCATTTTTATTTATTATAAAATATTAATTTTATTATTTTCCATTTAATGCCTTACTTATATCTTCATAAATATTAAATGCTATTTTTGTTTCTGAATCTGATAAATTTCATTTTTAATAATCACTTATTTAAAATTAGTAAAAGATAGTCTAAAGCAATAATTAATTGTTCATAACTATTTTCTTTTGTAAGTAGATTATATTTTATGCAAACATAGCATGTAATATATCGAAGAAATACAATCAATTATTAAATTCTAAAGAATGCCTAAGTTGATCTCAATAAGTGATATCTGAATACTCTTCTTCATAATCAATATCTACTGGTAAACTATATTTAATATCATCAAATTCTGTTAAATATAAAGCTTTATATATTTTCTTAAAATATTCTGGTTTATTCATAATATTATTTTTTAATTATACTTTTTCATTTCTCTTTATATTTTCTCCAATAATGATACCTAGTTATCTCTCAATTATTATCTAGTCACTCATAATTCCATGGATCTATATATCAATATAATTTATCAATTGCAAATCATACTTTATCTCATCTATCTGGATAATATTTAAAAATATTTCTTAACTCACCTTCTAAAAAATTAACAAATTCCTTATTAGTTATTATAAATTTTTCATACCAAAAATCATTTCATATTATAAATCATTCTAGAAAATTTTTATATGCTTTAGATCAATATTCCTCTCAAAATAACTTTATATATATTTCTTTAGTGTATTTAATATATTTTAACAAGTTTTCTAAATCAAATTGCTCTAACATCTTATTAATTTTTGGATTCCATATATCATATATTCATTCTACATCAATATTATATTTTTTTTGTATTAACTCTAAATTTTCATATCTTAATTTATCAGATAATTCATACAGTCAGTCTGGTAAACTTCCCAATATTATTTTTGTATTTATATCATCATTATCAATTTCATCAAATTGTACTATATCATTTTCTTTTAAATCATATTCTATTATATTTGTTATCATAATTTTTAAATTATTTATTATATTGAGTAGTAAAATTTATATTAAACTGTATTCAAAATCTGTTATAATAAGCATTTTTTAGTTTTTGTAATCAAATTAAATCACTACTATCCGGTAAATAATGTCAACTTCTATTTGTAAATCAAGATATATTTCTATATTAAAAAAATTATAGTGTCTGTATTATTCATTTTTAATTTTTAGGTGTAATAAATTTAATTAAATTATAATACTTGAGTTAATTTTCTATATAATATATAATTAGTTACAAAATTTTTTCTATTTGTATTATCAAATCAAATTTCATTAAATACTTTTAAGCTCAGTTCCATTCATAATATTGGAAATACATAGTCTAATATTTCAGATCTTATATCCCGATAATACAAATCATCTGATACATAAAATTTAATTGAAAAATTTTCATGAATATATTCTTTAAAATCTAAATAAAAATCTATTAGAGGATATTCAAAATACATTTCATTATCTAATTTATCTCTTGTATAAAAAAATACCTCTCGAAATTTTAAAAAATCATATTTATTTAACTCTATTAATTTTATTCTTATTTTCAGAATATCTTCTACATTTAATTTTTTAATTAAATTAAATGTAAAATCACTATATTTTTTATAATTTTTTTCTCATATTAAATTAAAAAAATTATCTCATAATGTAATATTATAAATGTATGTTCAAAAATAATACATCATAATAAATTCAATTTTATTATAGTTATCATTATTATTATTTATATTTAAAACAAAATTACTCAAGTATCAATATACGCTTTTTTCTGAATATTTTTTCATTTTTAAAATTTTTTAGTTATAAAATCATCAAAGTTTTGTACATCATAATTCATATCAATTAATGCTTTTTTAATTATATTTTCATCTAAATTATCTAATAATGTCTTAAAATGTCATGTATTATTATCAATTCACTTACCTAAGCTAATTTTACCACTATTAAAATTAATTAATCATGCATAATCAACATTTTTTCATCATGCTAAATCTGAATGATTAAATGCTAATCAATTAATATTTTTTAATCAAGTTTGAATTAATTTTATTTTTCAATTTTGAATTATAAAAATATAGTTTCATCATAATTTATTTCAATTAATTGATTTTAAAAATCATCAATCATTAATTGGAGTAAATGAATAATTTATTATATCTGCTTTTATATAATCATCAAACATTACAACAGGACATCTTCAATCTTTAAAACTATTTATAAAATTATCAGGATAATCTAAATTTTTCTTCAATGTTTTATCGTCCATTCTAGCTAGTCTACCAAGTACAAATTCTTGTTTATCTTTACTAAAACTAGAAACAATTTTAGTATTTAAACTATTAAATTTAGTTACATATCAAGCTCATAGTTTTTTTATATTATTATTTAGTAAATTAGTGATTAATCAATCAATTGTTTTATCTATTTTGATTACAATATTATCTAATTTTCATAGATTAATTATTTTTGATCATGGAACTCATACTACAAATCAAACACTAGTTCAAATATATGATGAACCAAAACTGTATTCATATGCTCATAAATGTTCTAGTTTATTTAATGTTTTATTTATTCAGTTATTAAATGTAGCAATTGTAGAAATTGGATTAGTTATTTTATTCCATACATTACTAACAGTATTTGATATATCTGAATAAGTTAATGTAGTCAAATTTCATACTAAATCAATATACTGCATCAAATAATCTCTAGTTGCTCTTATTATTCAGTCTTTTACTCATCTAATAGCCTCATTTGTTATATTAGTTTTTTCTGCTTGTGTTAATGGTCTTCA
>JAUXPL010000036.1 GCA_030683605.1 Candidatus Altimarinota bacterium | reverse complement strand
TACTTAGGTTCTAATCCCTCCCCCTGCGGGGACTCCCTTTGGAAAAGGGAGAAATTTCTTCCTTTTCCAAAGGAAGTACCGAGGTACGAGGGGATGGATTAGAAAAATATACCACATTTTTTCCTTAACTTAATGGCATTGTCCTTTAGGGCAGGATTGAGTTATGAAAAATTCTGATTTTTAATCTTCTTTTTTTTCTACACTATCCTTCAAGAAATCTAGCTCTCCCAAACCTGGTTTTTTATCTAAATGTTGCTTATATTCTTCTCTAACATCATTTAATATATTTTGAGTATTTTCGAAACTATCTGTTGTAACAAGTCTTTTTCTATATGCTTTTACTCCTGGGAAAAATTTCAAGTACTGTACTAGGTGTTTTCTGATTTCTAGATTTCACTTTTTTTCTCATTTAGTTTCTACTAGTTTAAGAGCATGAAATTCCATTTGGTCGAGTAATTCAGACAATGTAGGATGATATTCACCAGCTAAAAAACACCAAGGATTTCCAAAACTTCATCTACCAATCATAATTCAATCTAGATTTTGTACTTTTTTCATACCATCATCATAGTTCATTATGTCTCAGTTACATATTACTGGAATACTTACATGTTTTTTAAGTTCATATATATTTGTAAAATCTGCTTTTCAAGTATATGCTTGTTTTGCTGTTCTACCATGAATTGTTACTAGGCTAGCTCAAGCTGCCTCTAATCATTTAACAAAATTTATTAAGTCTTGATTTCAATCAAAACTTAGTCTAGTTTTTACAGATATTGGTAAATGAGTCGCTTCGTTCATAGCTTTTACAATTGCGAATGCTGTTTGTTCATTTATAAGCAAACATGACCCATGTCAGCTTCTTACTACTTTTTTTGCAGGACATCACATATTTATGTCTATTCAAGCTATGTTATATTTAGGATTTGATATTATTTTAGCTGCTTGCGCAAACATTTCTGGATCTTTTCAGAATATTTGAATTATAAGTGGGTTTTCAGATTCTGTATGTGGTAATACTGAATCTGCTAATAATTTAGAATGAACTAATCAATCAGCACTATAGAATTCAGATACACATATTATATCAGGAGATATTCTTTTCATTGCTTGTCTATACGCACTATCTCAATATCAATCCATAGGTGCTAGAAATACTAGTTTTCATTTTTTTTCTATTTGTTTTTTCCAGAAATCTTTCATTTAATAGTTGTTATATATTATTTTATTTGATTTTATACAAAAAAAAATAAATTTCAAATATTATTTAAATATAAAATATGCGATTGTCAATTTAATTTATTTGTATTTTATATATATTATATGATAGAATAATATTAGTTTATTACTTAATTATCTTATATGAATGTAACTACCATTTTTTCTGATAAAAACTTGAATAGTGAAAAAATCAAAAAAATACACGGTGTAATGTTGAAATGCAAACCACTTTGACTAATAAAATTGTCTGATATTACATTAACAACACAATTAGTTGAATGATTAAAAACTCTACAAGCATGATTTGTTGTGTATTCAGAAAATATGGATGAAACAAAGATTTCTAATAATGTAGTAATAGTAAATAAAATTGAACATTCTATTTTATTAGGTTTTGATTTTATTATTTGTGATAATGAAATAGAACAACTTAAAAATTATTTGGATAAATGAGTAGTACCTATTATAATTAGAAATAATTATTTATCTTCTATCTTGAAAGAATTCAATCCAATAAAAAACGAATGAAACTCATTTTATTATGATGAATTAAATGTTTGGAATATATTTTATGCAACTGTAAGATATTTAGAAAACTACAAGTTTCCATTTGATAATAAAAATTTGGTTAATAACTTATTAAAAGTATAAAATACTTGATTAATATAAAAATATATTTATAGTACAAACTATTAATAAAAGATGAACATATTCATCTTTTTTGTTTTATTATAAATTCCATTGAAATGTTTGATAAAAGTGATATAGATAGATTTTATTCAGATCCATTTTTTAAAGATATAATTCTTGATAATAAAATCCAGAATAAAATAATACTATCAGATGATTTAAATAGATTAAAAAATGTATTCTATTTAGTTGAAAGTATATTAAGTAATTGATTATCTGATAATAAATTAACTATAGATGAGAAACAAAACTTAGATAAATTTTTTTATAATATTAATTGTAAAATTACAGAATATATTGAATATATATGATGAAAAATATTAAAAGTATTAGATTTGAAGCATTATTATTATTTAGAAGGAAAAACTTTTTATAATAATGATTTTTTTGAACTAATTAAAAATATTGAAAAAGATAAAGATATTCAAATACATATAAATGATAACTATAAGACATTATTAATACACAATTCCTCGTGAGAATTAATATGAGAAATATGACAAAGTGAGTATAATGATTGAACTTTTTCTACCAATAATCATTTGTATAATTATGTTGATAAAAAATTTAGATGAAAATGATGGTGAAAATTATTGTATGAATTATATGTAGAGTTATCAAAAATTGATAATAATTTCATACTTCCTACAAAAGATTTTACTAATGTTGTAAGTATGGTTGAATTGTATAAAAAATTTTGATTCAAGGTAGTTTGAAAGGTAGTATATTGATTTGATGAGCCACTAAATTCATGTGATTTATCAGAAATCAATCAAATAATTATAGATTATAAATCAGGAAAAGTAGAAAGAAAACTTGATTATAGTATAATAATAGAAAAGTAATTTATATTTATTAATTTAGGATTGAAAAACTCACATCTAGAAAAAACTATTTTTATTATTACCAAGGATTAGTCCTTACTTTAAGGAAACACTGAAAAACTCACATCTATAAAAAAATTATTTTCATAAATTTTATCTAAAAAATATAGATTTTTATTATTACGAAGGACTTTTTCAGAGTTTCCTTAATTATTCATAATGCTTTTAAAATTGAATTATTTTAAAATAAAGATATATTTAAAATATATCTTTATTTTTTATTTTCTTTTGACTTAAAAATAAAAAAGATTAAAAAAGTAACATACAAATTTACATTGATAACTATATAATAATGGCAAAAAATCTAGTGATTGTCGAATCTCCTGCAAAATGAAAGACTATAGAAAAATTCTTATGACCAGATTATAAAGTAGTTGCATCTATGTGACATATTAGAGATTTACCTGTTAAAACTCTATGAATAGATATTGAAAAATGATTTATTCCAGATTATCAAATAAGTGAAGATAAAATAAAAACAGTAACAAATCTTCAAAAATTAGCTAAAGAATCTTGAGAAATATGGATAGCTACCGATGAGGACCGTGAATGAGAAGCTATTTGATGGCATCTTTGTAATGCTTTGAAAATAGATCCTAAAACTACAAAGAGAATTGTATTTCATGAAATCACAAAAAAAGCAATTACTAAAGCAGTAGAAAACCCTAGAACTATAGATATGTGATTAGTTGATGCACAACAAGCTAGAAGATTGCTTGATAGATTGGTTTGATACAAAGTAAGCCCAGTTTTATGGAAAAAAATCAGAAAATGATTATCCGCAGGTAGAGTGCAATCAGTGGCTGTTAAATTGATAGTAGAAAAAGAAAGAGAAATAATAAATTTCAAACCAGTTGAATCATGGAAAATATCAATTGAATTAACACATAAAGGTAAATCAAAATTTAAAACAACATTAACAAAAATAAATTGAAAAATTAAAATTTTTGATTCTAGATCAGACATTGAAAAGATTTTATCTACTTTATTTGATGATATAAGTGTTTTAAAAGAAGACAAAAATAAGAAGTGAAACTTAGTAATTCATGGTAATACTGAGCTAGATTTCAAGCTTATAAATAGTATAAAAAAAGATTCAAAAAGATCACCATGAGCTCCATTTACAACATCTACTTTGCAGCAAGAAGCTTCTAGAAAATTTGGATTTTGAGTTAAACAAACAATGATGGTAGCTCAAAAACTATATGAGTGAATGGATTTGTGAAACGGTGAAAGACAATGACTTATTACTTATATGAGAACTGATAGTGTTAATCTATCAGAACAAGCACTTGCTGATGCAAAAAAAGTAATAGAATCAAGTTTTTGAAAGCAGTATCATAAATCAAGAACATACAAAACTAAATCAGCATGAGCACAAGAAGCACATGAAGCTATAAGACCAACAGATATGTCTAGACATCCTGATAGTTTAGTAAGCGTGCTTGATGCACAGCAATTAAAGGTTTATTCTCTAATATGGAAGAGAACAGTAGCATCTCAAATGAGCGATGCAGTTGTAGAGGTTACTACTTTTACATTTTCCCCTTTGAAGGCTACAAATCAAGAATGGGTAACTAAATGAGAAGTTATCAAATTTGATTGATTTATGAAACTTTATATAGAATGAAGCGATGAAGAAAATGAAGATGATGAAGAAAATACTAAATTACCAATTATCGATTTGTGAGAAATATTAGCTGGGAATAATCTAGAAGCAGTACAATGATTTTCTAGACCACCTAGTAGATATACTGAAGCATCTCTAGTAAAAAAATTAGAATGAGAATGAATAGGTAGACCGTCTACTTATGCACCTACTATTTCCACTATTATTGATAGATGATATATAGAAAAGTTTGAAAAGAAATTCATGAAACCAACAGAAGTTGCTTTTACTGTAACTGATTTCTTGGAAGAATATTTCAAAAAAATGATGGAATATAAATTTACTAAAGATGTAGAAGAAGATTTCGATAAAGTAGCTTTATGAGAAGTGAAATATGAAAAAATGCTTAGTGATTTTTGGGAAATAACTCTTAAAAAAGACTTGGAACATGCATGAGCAAATGCTGAAAAAGTAATAGAAAAAGTATGAAAAGAATGTCCTAAGTGTGGCAGTGACTTAATATTCAGACATTCTAAAACAGGTAAATTCATATGATGTTCTAAATATCCTGAGTGTGATTTTACTGATCAACCTGAGTGAGAAAAAGATAATCTAGAGCATTTGAGAAAAAAATATGAAGGAAAACCTTGTCCAGACTGAATAGCATGAACAATGGTTATTAAAACTGGTAGATTTGGACCATTTTTAGCTTCTAGCGAGTACCCAAAAGTAAAATGGATAGGTAAGATAAAAGATGAAAAAGAAGAAATATTAGAAGAAATACTTACAAAAAAATGATTAATGATAGATGCTGAGAGTGGGGAAGAAATGGTGATAAAGAATTCTAGTAGATGACCATTCTTAGCTGCTAAAAACTATCCAAAAGTAAAAATAGCAAAAAATATTCCAAAAGAAGTATGGGATGAAGTAAATTCTAGAATGCACAAAGACGAAGAATTAGAGAATATTTAATAAAACTCACTAAAATAATTAGTGAGTTTTATTTTAATAATCTTACTTATAAAATATTATTTATGTTTGTAAATCTAAAATAATATTATTAATTTGTATTAAATAAAAAATCATTAAAATAAATATTATAAATATCATTAATATAAACATTATGAAACTACAAAAACAAAAGGCATTCACTCTAGTAGAGTTAATTGTTGTTATTACTATATTAGCTATTCTATGAACTATAGCATTCATAAGCTTACAATGATATAGTCAAAATAGTAGAGATAGTGTTAGAATAAGTGATGTATCAAGAATGAAAACAACATTAGAGTTATTTCATTTGGATGCGTGAAAATATCCATCACCTACAGAATGATTAGATGTAACA
>JAUXPL010000051.1 GCA_030683605.1 Candidatus Altimarinota bacterium | reverse complement strand
GTCAAGTTTTTTTGACAAAAAAGTTCAACAAAAAAACACGAAAAAATCGTGTTTTTTTGTGTTTACTTGAAGTCTTGTTTATGGCTTAGATTAAAGATTATTCAATTATAGTTTTGTGAAAGTTTTTAGAATGCGAGTTCAACTTCTCAATTAGCATTTAAATGTTTTTCCATATTTTATTTATAAAATAATAATATACTATGTCAATTTTTATAAAAAATATATTAAAATAAAATATAAAAAAGTCAATTTATTTTTTTATTATATATTGGCTTTAATTCTCATAATATAGTAAAATATTGTTAATATATATTTAAAAATTTAATAATATGAATTTTCTACAAAATAAAGAAGAATTAACGACTAAAAAAATAGATGGATTATTTTATATAATTCCATTAAAAAATTTGAGACATACAAATAGAGTAGATTTCAAATCTATACCATTTTTTGAAGAATTTAACTGAATTGATATAGTCGTACATGAACCTGGAGCAATGTCACCATGAAAAGTAGAATGACAATGAAATCACTGGTATATGCATCCATATCAAGAGGATAATTTATTAACATTATCTGGAAATAGATTTGTAGAACTATATACAAAAGAACACTGAAAAATAGAAAAATTTGAGATTTCAAATGAGAGAATATTATGGAATTGAGAATTGGTATATGAATGACAAGCTATTTTATGATGGGATGAACATGTATTTCATAGAAATTATTCACCAAACTGATCAATAAGTATCAATTTAGCATATAGAACACCAGGGTTTGATATAGATACAGAGTTTAACATTTATAATTTAGATACAGATACTTGAGAATATAGTGTTGCAAGAGTCTGAAAGTTGGACCAATAGTAAAGTTGTAAATTTTATAAAATAATTACAGAATTTGTCTATTCAAACTTTAATTATATTTTGACTTTTTCGGGGGGGGGGATTAAAATAAAAGTGATTTATTTATAAATCACTTTTATTTTTTATCTTTTTTTCTATGAAAAAGAAAACATTGTCAGCTGTTATATTAGTTTCGTTATTTGTTAATCCTTTTAGCTTTACTTTTGCTAAAACAAAGTTAATATATGATAGGTCAGAGGATTTAGCAGTACAGTATATTGAGAATTCGTTAAATGATGATAATTGGAAGGATAACAATCCAAGAATATCAGGGAAATGAAAATATTTTTATACAGATGATGAAAATAAACCATCGTATATAGAGTTCAAAATCAGTTGTGATAAAACTCCTGATTGTTGATTTATATTAGTAAATGCAGATTGAGATGATGTAGCAATACCAATATCATCTACAAGTTGAAATACACCTAGTGAAGTAACTCATCAACAAGGTGTTAATAATGAAAAATATTATTATTTCTGACCTTTGGATATTTATAGTGAAAATCTAGATAATTGAGATGTGCAAACTATTGTAAAAACTGAACAAATAGATTTGAAAAAAAATGATAAAGAAACAAATGATAGAAAAAAAGAATTAAAAAATAGAATAAAGAAATGAAAATTAGAAGCAAAAGAATTTAAAAAATCTGATGAATTTAAAAAGAAAAAAGAAGAAATAAAAGATGAAATACTTAATGTCCCAAGTGAAGAATATAGTATGAAAATATTAAATTTTGCTAATGCAGATTTACCATGATGAACAAATTGAACATATACTTCTCCATGAACATCTGATATAAAAGTTCCAGGTAGTAATACTACAGATTGTACAAGTAGAACTCCTTGCTATCAACAATTTCAAACTACATATGGTAGTTTAAGTTGTAGTTCTTGATGCGCTCCAACTGCAGTAGCAATACTTTTTTGATATTATGATAGAAATTGATTATCAAATTTAGTATCATGAACAGCTCCTACAACAGAAATAATGAATACAACTTCAAAATGATTAGTAACATCTGTAGCATGAAAAATTTGAACTTATTGTAAATGAACTGAATGAGCAACTAACATTACAAATATTCCAAATGCAAAGCAATATGCAATAGATAAATGATATTTAAATACTACTAGTTCATTTATATCTGGAACAACAGCTACACTATTTACTGAAATAAAAAGCGAAATAAATCTTTGAAGACCAGTAATTTCTAACATTATATATCAAAAGGACTGAACTCAAAGATGACATACAACTGTAGTATATTGATATAAATCTAGTCCATCTAATAGTAATATAGTTTTAATGAATATGTGATGGTGAGTTTATAAAGTTGATTGATTAAATACTTATACTTACTCTTCTATTAATCAAAATCTTTCATCTGTGTATTATTTTTGATCATATAATAAACCAGTTACTTCTATTGTAAAATTTAATATTAAAAATTAAAAAATGAATTTGATACCAAATGCTTATGCAGATTTACCTTCTAATATAATTATTAAAGAACTTGAATCATTACAAAAATGTAGTTTTTCATGAGTTGTAGAAAAAGTAAAAATTGAAAAATGAGAACAAGAATGTAGTGATAATGTATATTTTTATTTAAATTCTATAAATTGATATTTCAAATTAAATTCTACAGTAACAACCAATATAGAATGTACAGGTACTTCAGATTATGTAAGGGAATTTGCAATTTGACTAAAATGAAAAAATTTTGAGTGAATTGCAACAGAAAAATGATATACAATACTAAAAGAAATAATTAAAAATAGTTCCTGAAAATATTATGTTAATGAATTACCATTAAATGAAAATATAGTATATTGTACTCCAAATTCAAATTTTGTTGAATTTCATAATGATATTATTAATCCATTAAATTGAATCTTATTTATATCATTTATACTACTTTCAATTTTCATTTATAAAAAAGTTAAGAAAGTATAGTAGTTAAATTTAGAATAGCTAATTAAATAATATATATATGATAAATCCAATATTATTTTTATCTGCACTATGACCAGATATGATTGATAATGATATTTCTAAATTAGATAAATGTAATCTAACTTGAAAAATTAAAGATATTAAAATTATAAAAAATAGTGAGTGTCTTGATAATGTTGAAATTATGATTTCTTGATCAAATTGATATTATAATGTAAATGTTAGTAAAACTACTGATACTGATTGTAGTCATGACTCTATTTATTTGTTATATTGAAATAAAAATATACCTAAAATATGAGATAAAGTTGATTATATGATAGATAAAAGTAGCTATCATATTATATCTGATAATAAAGTATGAGAATGAATTTACAAATTAGTTTCATGAAATAATTCAGAGTTAAATACAGAGATTTGTACTCCAAATTCAAGTTTCGTAGAACAAAATAGTAATTACTTGTATTATTGAATATTAATTTGTACTTTAATTATTATATGAATAATTGTTAATATATTATTAAAAAAGAAAAAGAGTATTGTATAATAATATTATTACAATAATCACTAAAAAGAATACAATTTTTGTATTCTTTTTAGTTTTGTGATATAATTAAAATTAATACCACTAATAAAAAAAAATGCAAAACAATGATTTTATAAGTATAGAAGAGATTTCTGATTATTCTATTTGACTAATGGATGAAATATACGATGATGTAAATAAACTAACACAGTATACTACTTCTGAAGCAATCAATAAAATACAAGAAATAAATACAAAACTTGATTTAGCTAGATCAAGTTGATTAAACGTGGATGCTCTTGATAAACAGATGCTTGATTTTAGACTTGTGTTATTTGATAATGATTTAGACAATATTCTAGAAAAAATCACAAATGATGATAAATATATATTTGACACAAGTAAAGTAGAAGAAGAATATAGTGATTTATTAAAAGAGAAATGAATTGATAAAGAGTATTTATGAAGTAAAATGAAATTGATGCAGGATGAATTAGTGAGAGCGAAAATAAAATTTATGCTCAGACATATAAGTGAATGAGAAGATGTTTCTGGTTTTACTTTTGATAGAATAGGGGAAGAAATTCATTTAGCTAAAGAAAAATGAATAGATGTATCTGATATAGAAGCACAAATATTTGATTAAAAAATATTTATATTTTAAAAATACTATTGACTATTTATAAAATTATTACATAATATGTGAAACTTTATTTATATATTCATATATGAAATTAAAAAATAAATTATTAGCTATTTGATTATTGAGTTCATCATTAAATATTTCTGCAAAAGTAGAATTGGAACCAATTACAATAATAAAATGAAAGGTAGAGAATATTATAAAACCAAGTACACAACAATTAAATACGAATGATTTTGTGTTATCAACTGATAATAAATCTATTATTGTAGAATGAGCAGAGATGTGAGATGATGTAGTATTTACAAAAAAACAAAGAGAAGTATTTTCTGATCTCAGAAATGATTTACAATATAATATGCAGAGTTATACCGTAAATTCATGAGACACAATAGCAGATATTTCAAATAGATTCTGATTAAATTATTATCATGATTTAGTATTGATAAATTCTTTATTGTGAAATGATTTGAAGTCTCGTAATGCTTGAGATACAATAATTATCAAGAAATGAGAAGAAATATTTGTTCCAAAAACAGATAAAGTAGGAATAGTTATACAAAACCTAGAATTATTAAGAGAAATAAAAAAAATATTAGATTTAAATAAAATAATAAATACTTGAATGACTCAAGAATTGCTTCATAGTATGTCACAAAGTATATATCCAAAAGAAGTTCAATGAATATGAATAGAAAAGATGCTTAAATGATTTATAGAAGCACAAAAGCAAGAATTTGATCCATATTTACCTCATATTGTTGATGTTGAGAGACAAGAAACAGTTAGTTGTGCGAATCTTATTCGTACACTTTTGGCATTTTCAGTCGACAAAGATAAGCTAACAGATAAAGAAAAAATATTTTTTCAAAAACAATGACTAGATGCATGGATATTACCAGATGCTTTGAAAAATATTTGATATATTCAGAGTTTTAATTTGATGGATAATTTTTCAGCATGATTAGTATGAAGTCAAAATCCAATACCAGTAGAAAATCAAGAAAACTATGATTCAAATGTAATAGAATTATCAAAATATATAGAACAACAATGAATTCCTGGAAGTATTTTACCATTGTATTTTAGATATAGTCATTATAAGTGAGTAGTGGCTGAACATAATAGATATAGAAAAGATAAGCATTATAATACACATCAGACTACATTGGCAGGAGTTGATTCATTTAGCTTTGATGCTTCAAATGTATGATTTGTAAATGATTTCAAAATTACAGAGTTTTCAAAAAATGATACTATGTCTATTTTTGATTTTTTGACTAATTTCATACAACAAAGGGCAGATTATTGAACTAGTGCATTGGCAGATTGGCAAAAAAAATTAGTACAAAAAAATCTACAAAAATTTGCAGAAATAATTCATATAAAAGTTAATTGAAACCAAATAAATCTAAGTGAAGAATTTCAAAAAGATGCTAATGAAATGTTAAAAATACAATCGACTGACAAAATAGAAGTATCAGGACCAATTATGATAGATGGATTACATATGGTAAATTCTAGTAATCCTGACAAAGTAAAAAATATGAATGCTAGAACTAGATTCCTATGGGAATTGATATGAGTTTGAACATTTGTTATATCTGAATATCTAGAACCTGCTAAGTGAGTATTGTGAGTATGAGATCAAGATATACGTATTATATGATATTTAGAAATAAAATGAATATACTCGCTTAAAAAATGAGATACAGTAGAAAGAGCAATCAAATCAAAGATATTAGTATATGAAAAAGAGAGCTTTGATAAGCTAGATAAAAATGATTCAGCTTATGAAAAGAAATACAAAGCACTTATAAATTATTTTTATGCATTACAAATTAATGCACTCAAAATATCTGGTTATATGCAAAGTGAAAATGATTTAAATGATGGTGCATTTAATATAAATGCACCTATTCCATATTTTTCTTCAGAAAATATTAACAAAGTATTTAAATCATATATTTCAGAAAAGAAAAAACAAAAATCTCTACCACAAACTGAAATCTCTGTTATGAAAATTTTTGTACAAGTTACTACTTTACCTTGAGATTCATATAAATCAGTATTGAATAGAATTAGAGATGATGTATTATTACATGCAGAGTTAAATAGTGATTTTTTACCACATTTGCATTTATTTTCTAGTTTTAATGAGTTACAACAAAGGAAATTTTTAGCATTATACATCAAACATTCTTATAAAACCCAATTAATTAATCCAAAAGATTTCTTGAACGGTAAAATATCAGAATGAGTAGATATGATAATAAATCTAGAAAAAATAGACAAGATAATAGAAGAAATATCTGTTGATACACATTCACCAGACTTAGAATTAAGTCCTGTTGATGAATTTGTTATTGATTTAGTATCACCGATTGCACAAAATAATAATATATTAGAAAATATAATATATATGGAGAGTTATACACCAGAATGAAGTAATTGATTGAAGAGATTATATAAACAGATGCATGAAAATAATGATTGATTAAAAAATACTATTAATTTTAATTACTATTTACCAAAAATAAATTATGATTATTCAGAGATTAATTTCGAAGAAAAAGAATTCAAATTTTACTTTTGAATTAAATCATATTGAGATTTTCAATTAAGACCTTATAATTTGTATGGTTGATTGGATCAAGAATGGCCAAATAGAGAACAATTATTAAAAGCTTTTTCATATTTTGAAACACAAGTATTCAAAGATTATGTAGCAAATTTGGAAAAATCAAATATTTGAATATTAAAAAATAATTATTTAAAATCAATTTTATCTAATTTATATAAACAAAATAAATCTAGAGTTGATCATGATTTGGATATAGTTAGAAAAATTAAGTTTTTGATTATTTCTTATGATATACAAACTGAAGAAGTTAAAAAGAAATATTTATCAACAATTATTTCTGATTTACAAAAAATATTATTATTAGATGATTGAACATGAAAAAATATAGTTGGTAAAATCTTATGAGCTTCTTTATCTAATGATAATATAAATTTACATATTCAAAAATTAAATGGAATATTACAAGCATCTTGAGAAAGAATAGAGGATATTTATGATAATGAATTCAAAATGTGAAGTTATGAAAAAATTATAACATTAATTAATAATTTATGAGAAGGTAAATTTGTTTATGGTTTAACTGAAAATTATTTAATTAGAATTATTGAAAGTATAGAAAAATATATTTGAAAAAAGTATGAATATCCAAAAATGGATAAAACTTTTATAGGATGACAATTAGTATATTGACCTAACACATTTAAAAATGATTTATTAATTTATAAAGGTATTTTATTAAATATATATTCTGATTTGAATTGAGTTAATTATTTTAATGATAATGAAAAATTAAATATCAAAAACATGATTAATGAATTATTAAGCTTGATTAATTTAATATTAAACGAAGATTCTAATAGTAGAACATTTGAATTAATATATGATATATTTAAAAATTCTAAAATAAAAAACATATTAGTTGAAATGAATATATCTAAAGATATAGATTTAATTACTTCAGTATTACCTTTAGAATCTGAATTTAGTTGAAACGATTTTAGAAATTCATTTTTTAGATATATAAATACAAGAGATATAAAAAGAGAATGACCAGGAATTATTAGTAAATTAATACCAAATACTAATTAATTATTTACCCTATTGACAAAAAAAATTATTTTTAGATAATATATATCTATTTTTTTATTCTTATAAACATTTATGAACACCAAATCGAAATTAATTGCAGTTTGAGTTTTAATTTGATCTATTAATTCTACTTTAGATAGTAATTTATGAAATATTGATTCTATTTTAGATTTAGATTCTCATTTAGATAATCTGAAATCAGAAGTGAAAAGTGATGTAGTGGATTTAATAGGTTTGAATAATATGTATATAACAAATTCTAAACACAAATTTGAGAATCCTTATTTTTCTGAAGATACTTTGAAATCCTCTAAACAATTAGAAGTTTATGATAGAATAAAAAGTGATATAATGCAAAATATGCAAGTATACACTGTTTCAAAGTGAGATACTTTAGCGCAAATTTCTAATAATTCTTGATTAAATAATTATCCTGATTTATTATTATTGAATAGTTTATTATGAAAAGAATTTAGATTAAAAAATTGAAATAAAAATCTGATTTTACTTTGACTTTGAGAACAATTGTTTGTTCCAAAAGAATGAAAAATAAATATAATAAATGATAGTTTGACTCTTTTAAAAGATATTAAATCTACACTAGATTTAAATAAGCTTGTTTTAACTCAAGATTCAAATAATGTTCCATTACTTAGAGAAAAAATATATCCTGAAAAAGTAAGGTGAGTTTGATTGGAAAAAATGCTTAATTGATTTATTTGAGCACAACAATTGGAGTTTGACCCATATTTGCCTCATATAGTAGATGTTTCTAGACAAGAAACCGTAAGTTGTGCAAATCTAATTCGTACATTAATGGCTTTTAGTGTTGATAGAAAATATTTAAATGAAGAAGAAAAATCGTTTTTTAGAAAACAATGATTGGATGCTTGGATATTACCTGAAGCATTGAAAAAAATATGATATGTACAAACTCATTATTTGATGAATCATTTTTCTCCATCTTTGATTTGATGACAAAACCCTATACCTAAAGAAAATCAAGAATCTTATGATAATGATGTAATAGAATTATGAAAATATTTAGAAAAAAATGGAGTAGTAGGTAGTATTTTACCTCTTTATTTTAGATATAGTCACTATAGATGAGTAGTTGCTTGATATAATAGATCAAGAAAAGATAAGCATTATAATACACATCAGACAATTTATGCGTGAACTGACACTATATCTTTTGAAGCTAGAAATATATGAAGTATTAAAAATTTAAATATCACTCCATTTGATGAAATTAAACAAAAAGAAATGACTGTATTTGATTTTATTACAAATTTTATACAACAAAGAGGGGATTATTGAAGAAGTGCTTTATCTGATTGGCAAAAAAAATTAGTACAAAATAAATTAAAAAAAATCCATAGATTAATTAATATAAAAGTAAATTGAGTAGCACTAAATTTATCTGAAGAATTTTCTAAATCAGATTCAGATATGTTTAAGATTAAACCAGATGATAAAATAGATATATATTGACCAATAATGATTGATTGACTTCATATGGTTAATTCAACTGACTCAGATAAGAGAAAAAATATGAATGCTAGACCAAGATTTTATTTTGAAATGATAGGAATAGATACTTTTATAGTAAGTGAGCTATTAGAACCACAAAATAATTCTTTGTGAGTATGAGTTAAGTCTGATGAAGTATTTTCTGAATTGGAAACAAAATGAGTTTATGCATTGAAGAAATGAGATACTGCTGAAACTGCTATAAAAGATAAAATACTTAGATATGAAAAAGTTGAGTTTGAAAAACTAGATAAAAATGCAACAGACTATAATGAAAAATATGAAAGTTTGTTAAATTATTATTTTTGATTGCAGATTAAGGCTTTGAAAATAACTTGATATATGCAGAGTGAAAACGATATAAATAAATGATCTTTTAATATAAATGCTCCTATTCCATATTTTGATCCCAAAAATATTAATCAAATATTTGTAAAGTATGTATCTAAAAAGAAACAAGAAAAAAAATCTCCTAATATTGATTTACATATTATGAGAAGTTATGTACAGGATACTACATTCCCTTTGGATTCATACAAAAGTGTAGTAAATAGAATATGAGAAGAATTACAATTTCATTCTTTACATAATTGAGATATATTTCCAAATCTTTATTTATTTTCACAATTTAATGAATTGCAACAAAGAAAATTTTTGGACTACATATTGAATAAATCAAAAAAATCTAAAGAAATAAATGTAAAAGATTTTTTGAATTGAAAAATATCTGAGTGAATTAATATTATTATAAGTTTGGATGATATAGATAATATTGTAAATTTAATATCTAAAGAGTCTTATTCAAATAATTTAGAATTAAATACTGCTGATAAATTTGCTATAGATTTGGTAGTTAAGATAGAGCAAAATAATAAAATACTTAATAATATAATGGTTGTAGAAAATTATACACCTGTTTGAAGTAATGGTATGAGAAGATTAATTAAACAAACATTGGAATATAATCCATCACTACAACAAGATTTTACTGTTTTGGGTAAAAGAATTAAATCCAAAATTAGTTCTCATTGAGATTTTCAACTGAGATTGACAAATTTGGATAAATGATTACATGAAGAATGGCCGAATAAAGATCAGTTTATTAAAGCATTTACATTTTTTGAAACATTAGATTTCAAAAATTATATTTCAGCTTTGAATAATAGTTCAAAAAATAGAATAAAAATGGATTTGACTATTGTTTGACAAATAAAATCATTGATTTTAAACTATGACTCAGTCAATGAAGATACTCAAAAAGCATATTTAGAAATAATAAAAGCAAAATTACAAAGTATATTATTGCTTGATGATGGTTCATGAGAAAATATTGTATGAAAAATAATATGAGCTTCATTGTTAAATGATAAAATAAACCTACATTTTCAAAAATTTAATTGAATATTACAAGCTTCTGGTGAAAAGATAGATGATATATATTATGATAGTAAAAAGATGGCAAGTTATGAAAAAGTAATTATTTTAATAAATAATATGTGAGAAAGAAATGTAGTTTATTGATTGACAGAAAATTATTTCATCAGGATATTTCAATGATTTGAAAAAATAATTTGAAAAAAATATGATTATCCTAAATTGGAAAAAACTTCTATTTTATGACACTTTATTTATGGTTCTTGAGTATTTAAAAACAATATTTCTACTTATTCTTCTATTTTAACGCAATTAAAACAAGATTTTAAAAATATATATAATCCTGTTGATAGTAATCATGTAATATTACTAGGTATTTTGAATGAATTAGAATATACTTTATATAATTTTACTGATATAAATAATAAAAATTTAACTATAAATAAGATTTATGATTTGTTTAGAAATAGTAAAATAAAAGATTGATTACAATTATTAGAAAATAATAATTTATACTCATCTATATTACCATTAGAATCAGAATTTTCTTGAACAGAATTCAGAAATAGTTTTTTTAGATATCTGACTCCTGGTTTAGAGAGAAGACCTCCATGATTATTAAGTGAAATAATTGCATATAGTAAATAAAAAATCTTCTTTTTGAAGATTTTTTATTTCATAACAAAAAAAATGGTTTTCGCTTTTACACGAAAACCTTTATTCTACCTATAAGTATATCTTTAACAATAACTTTATAGATTTGTTTGCAGTCCTTTTTTCTTGCTAATGAACAATAACGGTAATCCACTTATGAATAATAGTAATGCACCAGGTGTTGGAACAGCAGCTACTTGACCTGATAAATTAATACTGTTAGAGGTTACAATTCCTTGCTCATTAATAGTGCGTGATAAGCTAGCTTCAAAAATTTGACCACTGTTTGATTCTAACCCAAAGAAGCTAAAAGTAAGTCCAGATAAGGGGACATCTTTAGTATTCACTTGTGATATTTTACCAAACAAATTAACCAAATTATTGGAGTTATCAGTAAACCAGAAGTGTAAATTTTCTCCGACAGTTAAGTCAAAGTCAGCAAATCCACCAAATCCGAGAAACGATAAATTGGTACTGTTATTGAATGCCATACCTTGGTTTAGGCTAACATCGCTAACTGTATTGCCGTTTAGCTCAAAGTTACCAGTTCCTTGGAATGTAACAGTGGCAGCATTTGCAGTCATGGACATCATTAGGGAAATAATTCCCATAAAAAACACATTTTTAAACATCATTATATCTCCTAGGAAAGAATGTTTTAGTCATAAAAAATGACTTATTAATTATAAGTTATTTATACTAATATGTCAAAACTTTCTGAAAAATAGGATGAATTAAAATTAAAATATAAATCATTATAATATCAAGTTTATTCTAATTTAAAAAAGGAGAACTCTTGCTTATTAGGCAAAAGTTCTCTGTATTGTATAAATACAATGACAATTATCTGATAAAAATCAGAAATGCATTGATTTATTGTTTATGCGGCTAAATCGTTCTTAATCATACCAGATTTTCTCGAGAAGAAGAAACCTAGCAAGCCGATACCCATTAGTAACAATGTTTCAGGTTCAGGAACGTTACCGAACTGGCCTGATACATTAATGCTGTTGGATGTTACTATCCCAAGATCATTAATAGTGCGCGATCCGCTGGCCTCGAAGATTTCACCTGTATTGGAATTAACACCGAAAAAGCTGAAAGACAGCCCTGGCAGATTGATGTCAGAAGTCGTTAACTGTGCAATCGTTCCGAACAGGTTAACCAAATTTGAAGAAACATCTGTAAACCAGAAGTGTAAGTTTTCACCTACAACTAAGTCAAAGTCAGCAAATCCACCGAACCCCAGAAATGATAAATCTGAACTGTTATTGAATGCCATACCATTGTTAAGCGATACATCGCTAACTGTATTGCCGTTTAGCTCAAAGTTACCTGTACCTTGGAAAGGAACAAAAGCTGCCTGTGCCGATAGAGTCATAAATAGGGAAATAATTCCCGCAATAAACAAATTTTTAAACATAGATTTTCTCCTAGGAAAGAATGTTTTAGTCATCAAAGTTAATGACTAAATTATTATAATTATTTATAATGATATGTCAAAAATATTTTTATAAAATTATAGAAAAAATGTTAAAAAGTAGGCATAATCTAAATTTTGGTGGATTAATAAAAATATGATAGACTTATAACTAAGATTAACATATTTTTAAAAAGTGATAAAATGCTAAATTATTTAAACAGTTAAATTTTTAAACAATAAAAAACCACTACTTATTAGGCAGTGGTTTCCATAAATATAATTCAATGACAATTATCTGAAAAAAAACAGAAATGCATTGTTTTAAGCGAAATTAGACTTCAACGAAGATTTTCTCGAGAAGAAGCCCATTCCTAGCAAGCCGATTCCCATTAGTAATAATGTTTCAGGTTCAGGTACTTGTTCAAACTGGCCTGATACATTAATGCTGTTAGAGGTTATTATTCCTTGCGCATTAATAGTGCGTGAGCCACTTGCTTCAAATATTTCACCATTGCTAGAGTTTACTCCAAAAAAACTGAACGATAAACCTGGTAAGTTGATATTGCTAGTTGTTAGCTGAGCAATGGTACCGTACAAATTTACCAAATTTGAAGAAACATCAGTAAACCAGAAGTGTAGGTTTTCACCTACAACTAATTCAAAGTCAGCAAATCCACCGAACCCCAGAAATGACAAATCTGAACTGTTATTGAATGCCATACCATTGTTAAGCGATACATCGCTAATGGTATTTCCATTCAATTCAAAGTTACCAGTCCCTTGGAAAGGAACAAAAGCAGCATTTGCAGACAAGGACATCATTAAGGAAAGAATCCCTACAATAAACACATTTTTAAACATAATATATCTCCTAGGAAAGAATGTTTTTAGTCGTCAAAAATTTATGACACTATTACTATAATTAAATAAAATTATTTGTCAAGTTTTTTTAAAAAAAAGTATATTCTACCATTAAGTTAAGATACAAATGGCTGAAGCCATCTGTTGAATATATGATTTTTCCTACATATCAACAGAATGTTTTAGCTTTCTTTGAGTACTTAATGGTATTGAGTGTTAATTTAATGCTAAAACTGTATTTTTAGTTATTTTTTCATCATACTCTATTTCTCATCATTTTACTTTTTCTATATAATTATTATCAAAATCAATAGATTTATATTTTTTATCTAGATTATAAATACCTGAAATATTTCATCTATCATCTATTCATGCTAAAATATGAGAGTAATATTCTCAAAAAGAGTTTGTTAAATGTGTATGAATTTTGTTATATTTATCTACTTTTTTTTCATTTTTTAAATCATAATCAGCTAAATTTATAGATATTACTCAATCATTTAATAAAACATTTTTTACTTTTTCAAAAAATACTTTTTCCTTGAAATATTCTGGTATTTCTCAATCTCATCCGTAAACATCTATTAATACTAAATCATATTTTTTTTCTTGTTCTATAATTTTATCTAGTGCATCTATAGCATCCATAATGTAAAAATTATTAGTTTTTACTTTTAGTTCATTTTTTGCTATTTCAAACATTGTTTCATCTATGTCTATTCAATCAATATTTATATTTTCTATATGGTCTTCTAGATATTTAGCAAAAGCTCATCATCCAAATCATATTATTAGTATATTTTTAGGTATTTTTTTTATGAATCATCCAAGTAAACATTTATTTATATAATTACTTTCTGTATTTTTTTCCTCTATATCATACCAAGTATATATTATTTCTCTATCTTTATTATCAGTAATTATCATTATTATTTCTCAGAATATGTTTGTTACTTCTATTGGTTTAGAATAAAATTTTGAATTATAATATTTGCTCATTTTAGTTTTATGATTTTAGATATTAATTTTTATATAGTTTATATAATTTTAAAAATTTGACAAAACTATGTAAAAAACTAAAATAATTTCATTATAAACATACCAAAAAAGCCTATGCTACAACAAGCTACAACAAGCTACAACAAGCTTAGAAAATGGATTAGACTGTTTTGAAAAGAACAGGTATTTATTTGTGAATTAATCCCAGCTAAAGACTGGGCATGCTTCATAAATAAATACCTGTTCTTTTTTCGTTCATTAACATAGATGGAAATTCCACCTTTTCTTACACAAACCAACCTCACCCTAACCCTCTACTCCGTTCTAACTTCGAAGATAGTCGTGCAAGCACTCCTGTCTCAGTTATCCTTAGAGGAGAGGGGATAGATGGAAAAGAAATATTTTATAAAGTCCTTATGCTTCCTCTCCTTTAAGGAGAGGATTGATGTGAGGTTTAATAAATTTTTAATATTAACCTAATTTACTATGAATAAACAAAAACAAAATAACCCATCGCCTTTCAGGCACTTCCCTTGAAAAGGGAAGAATCAAATATGATTCACTCTAGTAGAGTTAATTGTTGTTATTACTATACTAGCAATCCTATGAACAATAGCCTTCATAAGCTTACAATGATATAGTCAAAATAGTAGAGATAGTGTTAGAATAAGTGATGTATCAAGAATGAAAACAACATTAGAGTTATTTCATTTGGATGCGTGAAAATATCCATCACCTACAGAATGATTAGATGTAACA
>JAUXPL010000017.1 GCA_030683605.1 Candidatus Altimarinota bacterium | reverse complement strand
TTTCCAATCTATTTCTTGTGGTAAAAATAATTTTAATAATTCTTGTGCCATTTTTTCCATTTTTCTCTCTTAAAAAATATGTTAAACTTATATATTTAGTTTAACATATTTTTTTTAATCCACCAAAATTTAGATTATGCCCTTCACACAATACAAATCCCCCGGCTTTTAGCCACCCCCTTAATAAGGGGGGACTAAATCTCCACAAAAAAAATCCCTCACCCGCCTAAGCGAGAAAGGGATTTTTTTTTAAATCTGACTAAATATATTATTTCAAATTCTAGTTAAAAACTAGTGAGTGAAAGTAGATTCAGCAGTTATCTATATATTAGATTATATAAATTTTTTATGATTCTTATTAAAATCTTTTGATTTTATGAAAAATAGTATATAATATATGTATGAAAGTTTAGCAAGTTGTGTGGAGGATATAGACAGTACGGTCGTATCCAATGAATCACAAGCCTACTAAGCTTCTTTTTTTATATTTTTATAATTTCTTTTAAATTTATATTAAATGAATTATTCGAAATAAAATCATCAAATTCTTTTTTCTGGTTCAAATTAACCAATCTAAATTGATAACTTATTAAATCAGATAATTGTACTCATCAAAAAGACTTAGAATTTACAAAGTTAAATTTATGTTTATTTTGTAATGGGTAATTTATATTTAAATATCATTGAATTTCTAATTCCACTTTTCTAATATTTTTTCATAATATTAAATTATCAGCAATTATAGTAATATCTTTATTATAGTTTATTAATGCGTTATATATTTTTGATATTAAAATACCTAAAGCCTTTATATATAAATCTTTACTATCTCTATAATATCAATCAATCGTAATTCAAACAATATTATTTGATATGATATCAAAATCTAAATCTTTGATCATATTCTCATAAAATAATTGTCAACTATCTTTAATACCTTTTAATTCTACAGAAACATCTCTAAATCAATAGACTCTTTTTTTTTTCTACAAATCTGTTTATATAATTAGTATTATGTTTAGTAATAAATCAAGCTATGACCATTTTTCAATCAGCTAATCTTTTAGATTCATCTAAGTAAATTATCATATTTATTGTAAATTATTAGAAACTAATATTTTTCATATTAGTTATTTTTATTTTAATTGCAAATCAATATACTCACACTATATACAATATATTTTCTTCACACAATCTTCACATAACATCATTTCTTCACATTCCTATCCCCCCCGCCTTAGTAAGGAGAGCTTGTCCAGTCTTTTCCGCTAAAGACGGGACTCGTAGCTGGAGGGTTAGGGGGGCAATGCCATTAAGTTAAGAAGTTTTCTACTTAGGTTCTAATCCCTCCCCCTGCGGGGACTCCCTTTGGAAAAGGGAGAAATTTTTTCCATCTTTCCTTAACTTAATGGTATTGAGGTTTAGGGGTGGTCTGTATTTTTCTTCACACAAAAAAATCCCTTCCCCGACTTCAAGCGGGAAAGGGATTTAATATTATTTTTTATAAAATTCTATATCTTCTACATATCTTGATTTTAAAGTTATATCTTCACTATAATAAACAAATATTCTAAAATTATTATGCTTTAAAGCAATAAAATTATTAGTGATATTTCTTCATAGTATAATATTTGTACTTAATAAATTATCTACTTTATCTATGATATTTTTATACAAATTATTTCATATATGTATATAATTTTTAATTATATCATCTTCAACTTCTAATCATGAGTCATTTATCAATTTTATAAAACTATTTTTATAAGAATCTACAAAACATTTTAATGCAAATAAAGATTTTTCTTTATACAATACTTTAAACATACATTAATTTTTTATTCTTTAAATCTTTATTACTATTTAATAGTTCTTTTTTTATTTGATTTGCAGATTCTCTTATGTAATCATACATTATTTTATCTAACTCTTCTCTTGTATATAATTTCTCCATAATACTTTAATTAAATTATAAATTTCTACTATTATATATATTTATAATTACTTTGCAAATCAATATACTCATACTATACACACTATACTTTTCTTCACACAATCTTCACATAACATCATTTCTTCACATTCCTATTCCCCCCGCCTTAGTAAGGAGAGCTTGTCCAGTCTTTCCCGCTAAAGACGGGACTCGTAGCTGGAGGGTTAGGGGGTGATCTGTATTTTTCTTCACACAAAAAAATCCCTTCCCCGACTTCAAGCGGGAAAGGGATTTTTTGTGAATTTGTTTCACATTCTAGTAAATACTAGTAAGTGAAAGTAGATTCAACAGTTGGTAATCCAACATTAGAGTAAGTTGAAACAGAAGAAACTGTAACATCACCTCCAGTATTCATTACATCAATATAACTAACATCTGAAATTTTAGCAATTCTTTTTTGATTTGCAAATCCGTTAAGAACATTTCCAGAAATTTTTAATATAAATGTTTTAGAAGTTCCAGCAGATACTTCAGTATTTAATGAAGTTAAACTTAATGGGTTAGAACCAGCAACTAGAGAACCAGTAGCGATTTCATTACCATTAATTTCTTGGTCTTCATATAAAATATATGAACCAGTATTAGCAGTTGGATTTTGTAAATCAATAGAAGCACCATCTAAAATAATTCTATTATTAGCATCAGCAGTTACAGTAAATGTATGAGTAGTTAATGTAGCAGCAGTACTTACAGCAACAACTGGTTTAGATCTAACCAATAGGTGAGATTTAGCAACAGCAGTTCCAGTAACAGTAGTAGTAGTATCACCAGTAGATTCAGAAACTAATCTAACACCGTTAACAGTACCAGCAACAGTAGAAACTAAACTACCAATAGATAATTGTACTGTTTTATTAGTTTGAGCAGCATCTGTAACATCGTTAAATGAAGCTTTTACAACTACAACTGAATTAGAAGTGTTTTTAGCAATTTTAAATGCAGAAGTAGATCCTAATGAGAATTGAACTGTTCAAGTTCCTAATACAGAACCACCAGCTAATTTAACATTATTTACATCATATAATCCGATTGATTTAATACTTGATGATAAATCAGCAGAACCAGTATTATAAACATATAAATCAGTTAATTTTAATTCATCGTTTTGTGCACCTAATGTAAATCTAGCAACTTCAGTTTCATTTGAAGAAGGAGTTAATACAGAAGAGTTAACAGTAGAAGAATTAACAGCTAAAGTAGCAGTACCTGCTCCAGAGAATGTGTATAATACCCCATTACTTGGATTAGTTATAGATCAACCAGTAAGAGCTATACTGTTAGAATCTCTAGCTTCAATAGCAGATAATCCTAATTGGAAAACTTGAGCAGGAGTAATTGCAGTTGAGAAATCAGCTACAACTTCTACTTGTACATCACTGTTTTTTGCAACAGCAACATTAATATCATTGAAATCAGCATTACCTGATGACATATTTTTTGTAGATACTACAGTTCCATTAATTAATAATTTAACATTAGTAACATTAGCAGTATTAACATTTGAAGGTCAAACAGGAGCAAATGTTAATTTAGATATATTAATAGCAGAAACATCATTAGCTCTAGCAGCAAACTTTAATAAAGTTTGAGTATTAGAACCAATAGTTACATTTTGATTAGCTATACCATCATTTCTAGTCATAGTTAATGTAGCAGAACCAATAGTAGTACTAACACCATTAGCAGAACCTACTTTTTGTCCAGCAGCAACAGCATTACCGTTAGAAGCATATTCAACTAAAGCAAAATCAGTAATAGCTATATTAGATAAAACAAATGGCCCTCCAGCAGGAGCATTAGTTTTAACATTAGCAATTATTTTTAATGTTGTATCAGCAGAAATAGTAGATGTTCATTCAAATACAAATGATGTAGTAGCAGCATTTGTAGGAGTATAAGAAGCAACTACATTATTACCTACAACTAATTTCAATGAAGAAAAACTAGTAAATAAGTTAGTTGAAGCGTAGTTAACAGTTAAATCTTCTACAGTAATAGCTTGATTAACTTTTAATACAGCATCCAATAATACTACATCGTTAGTACCAGGAGCAACAGTTTGAGAACTAGAAGTAGTAGCTTTAGATAAAATAATATCACCACCACTTACATTATATGTAGCAAGAGATATACCTGCTCCTGTAATAGTTGATCTAAAACCAGTAGCAGTTTCATCAACGATTAAATCATCAGAATATCTAAGAGTAAATGTGTAAGAATCACCTGCAGTTAATTCAACAGAATCAACATCAGCTCTTACATAGTAAGTTTCAGTTCTACCGAAATCTACTTTATCAGAAACAGTGAAAGTAACATTTTTACCATCAACAGTAGCAGAAGTAGATACTTTTACACCATTTTTATAAACAGCTAAGTTTGATAAATTTTTAGCAGCGTCACCAGTACCATCATTTCTGAAAGTAACTGATTTGAAATCTACTGATTTATCATTAGTAGCATTATTTTGTAATCTAAATTGTCCTAATTCAATATTTTTATCACCAGCTCTATAAGTAGAAGTAGATCAAGCCATTGAAAAAGTTACAGGAACTACAGTATAATTAGCAGTAGTAAGAGTAGATGTAGTAATTGGGAAATTACCATCTATACCAGTACTAGCAACTACATCTGAAGATTTAGCAATAGTAAAAGCATGTTGAGATCCTGTGTTAACAGCAGCTAAAGTAGCAACTATATCTAAACTAACAGTTTCACCAGCTTTAATAGCTAATGCTGGAGAGAAAGTAACGTAAACTGATTCATCACTTCATACAGATTGTCTTCCAGAAACTCTGTTTCCGTCTTTTTCTAACCATACTCTAGAGAAATCAGCTCTATCACCTAAACCAGTTCTCATCATTTTTACAGATGTAACTAATGTGTCTGAATTACCAGCAGTAAAATCTAATTTACCGAAAGAAACAGTTCCATTAGAAGGAATTGATTTTGCTGTAGTAGATTCTGGAGATAATTCAACCATTAAATCTGAAGCACTAGATACAACACCTGTACCAGTAGATCCAGTTCCATTAGTTCCAGTTCCAGTAGTTGGAACATCTTCTTCATCACATAAACCTAATAATTGTGAAATTTCATCACATTCAGCAACAGTATCATCTATAGCAACTATAGCTTCACTACCAGCTTCAAATACGAAACCTCTAGTAGCTGGAGTATCATAGTTAGTAAAACTTGCAACAATACCTTCACTAACTGCAAATTCTACAACTTGTTCTTGCCAAGTAGTACCTTTAGTAGAATCATATGAATATTTATCACCAAATGCAGCTTTTACCATCATACCAATAGCTTCAGCTTTAGTAATTTGAGCTTCAGGTCTAAATGTAGGATTAGCAGCAATTAAACCAGCATCTAATAATGCTTCAACTGTATAACAAGCCCAGTTATTTGGAGTTGTAGCAGAAACATCTGAGAATTTGTTATCACAAGTAGCTTTTTTATCAATACCTGCAACACCTCTAGCAACTGCAGCTATTTCTTGTCTTAATACATTTTGATTAAGATTGTAAGCTGAAGGATTAGTAGAATGATTAACTATGTAACCAGCCTCAGCTAATGCATTAGCTGCAGCAATTTGTGACTCACTAGATGCATAAGCTCCTGTAGAGAATAATCCCGAAACAAGAGTAATTAATGCAACAGTAGCAGTAGTTCTTTTGAATAAATTCATAAATCGTTATGATTATATAAATAAAAAGTAATTAATCTAAATAATTTTTCCTTTCCATTTTAAATCTCCCTTTTCCAAAGGGAGTACCCCAAAGGGGGGAGGGATTAGAATAAGAAGAAGGAATTATAATTTAGTATTCTATTTTAATATTTTATAGAGTCGAAAATTTCAGATAAACTTTTTTTAAAATTATTTTTTGTAAATACATTAGCTGTATTTAAAGCTTCTATTGAAAGACTATTACGAAGAGATGAATTATTTAATATTTCATAAGTTTTGCTAATAAACTCATTTTGTGAATTTACTAAGTATCAATTTAATCAATTATTAATTATTTCTTTTGCTCAAGCGATATTATAAGATACAACAGGAACTCAAATAGACATAGATTCCAAAATGACAAGTCAAAATGAATCTATTTTTGAAGGAAATAAAACTATTGTAGATTTCTCTAATGTTTTTATGATTTGATCTTTATTGATTATTCATAAAAACACAACATTAATATCATCCTTGTATTTGTTTTTATATTTATTTAACTCTTCTCATTCTCATCAAATTATCAAAACAAGCTCACGAATCTCATTTTTCAAATTATCATAAGTATCAAAAACGAGTTCTATATTTTTTCCAAATACCCACCTACCATAAGAAAATATTATTTTCTTAGTTTCATTGTAGCCTCTTTCCCCTGATAAGGGGAGAGAATTGATCCCCTTGTGGGTGAATCCTGTGGACAAGTGAGAGGTTTGGCTTTTATTTTTATTTTCGCTGTTATAATCCAAAAACTTATTATCCAAAATTGGATATAGTATTTTTGAATCTATATTATATATGTCTTTTATAGAATCTTGTAAATATTTACTATTTGCAATTACAATGTCTATATATTTTAAAAAAGTTTTTTCTATTAATCTTTTCAACTTTATAGTTACGTTTGTATTTCAACCATAATACCATGGATAATGATGATGCCACCAAATAATTTTAGCTTTAGAACCAAATAATAGTTTAGAAAATACTCATACAAAATGCATTGGAGAATTTCATATAATGATAAAATCATTATCTCTTATACAATAAGCAATTTTAAAAAAGCTAACTAGTTTAGAATTAGTAAATGATATTACCCTATTTTTCATAGGAAATATAATATTATCATATGAAAAAGTATAAAAAGTTACATCATTATTATTATTTGATAGATAATCTGATAAGTAAATCATCATATTAACAGCTCATCATTTCTTATTTACATAAGGATGAAGAACGGCTATTTTTTTATTTGTTGGAACCATATTATATATATTATAGCAAAACACAAAGGTTAAAGCCTTAACCCAAAAGTTGTTTACAACTCCGGGAAACAATAATTGAAATTATTATCCATATTTTTCTCCCTTTCCCAAAGGGAGTACCCGAGGTACGAGGGGGAGGAATTATATTACTCTCAATCACTATTCACCAAAGTCATATAACAATTCTTTTAGAAAAAGCTATATAAAATTTTGTTCTTTTTTACAAGAAATTTAGTTCGGATAATGTTAAAGATCATAGTCCAAAATTAACATAGCTATATTATGGGTTTTATGCAGTAAAGTCAACCTATCACCTACAATCTTCACACAATCTTCACACAAAGAAATGTGAAGATTGTGTGAAGATTTCGATTATGAAACAATATAAAAAATAAGCAATAATTAATTATTGCTTATTTAAAGATATTTTTTAAAATTTATACATATTTGTAGGGATGCCCCTTGTGGGTGTCCTGAATATATTTTATACATATTTGTAGGGACGCCCCTTGTGGGTGTCCTGAATATATTTTCTATTTTAACCTTGACTAACAGTATCAGCTAAATTCATAATAGGTTGCATTATAGCAAGAGCTATAAATCATACAATAATTGCCAAAGTAACTATAATAAATGGTTCTAAAAGTTTATTTAATACAGTTATTGTATTATCTACTTCATCATCATAGAAATCAGCAACTTTTAAAATTATTTTATCAAGTTTGGCTGTTTCTTCTCATACTTGTATCATTTGCACCATCATATCTGGAAATAATTTATCTCAATCAAGTGATTCCCACATCTTTATTCAAGATGATATATCCTCAGATAATAATAATATTCTTTGTTTATAAACTTCATTTCAAACTGCTGATGAAGTTATTTTCAAACTCTCAACAACTGAAACTCAAGAAGAACTTAATCATGAGAATGTTCTAGCAAACTTAGAAAGTACTAATTTTTTATTAATTAATCAAAATACTGGAATCTTTAATAATATATTATCAAATATATACTTTCAATCAGGAGTTTTTTTCCATATTGAAATAGCTACAAAAGCAATTATGGCAATAATTATCATCAAAAACCAATATGATTGGAATATATTTGATAAAGCCATTAAAGCTTTAGTTGATGATGGAAGAGTTGATTTATCATCAAATATATCTAATAATTTGGGTACTATCATAGTCATCATTACAGCAACTACTCAGATAACTACAATAATAATAAACATAGGATACATCATTGCTGATTTAATTTTTCAAGTTAATGATTCAACTTTTTCAATTTGTGAAGATAAATCACTCAATACAAGATTAAGTTGTCATGTTTTTTCTCATGACTTGATTATTCAAATTTCTGCTTCAGAAAAACTAGATGGATACATTTCTAAACATTCTGATAAATTTTTTCATTGTTTTAATTCATCACCAAATCTTAATAATATAGCTTTGAAAATAGTATTTTTTTCTTGTTTCTCTAATACTAAAATTGCTTTTATAAGTGTCATTCATGCATTTGTCATTGTAGACAAAAGACGATAAAAGACTACCTTTTCTTTGGTTTTAACAGACTGTAATGATACAATGAAATCGTTTAATTGGTCAATAAAACTCATAGTTTTTATACTACTTTTATCATTGTGGACATTGTTGTCATTTCAAGAATTTTTATCATCATCCATGATTAAAAAATCTGCCATAATATTTTTATTAAATAATAATGAATGTACGATAATTTTTATCCTTCCCCTTCGTACATCAGGTACTCCCTTTGGAAAAGGGAGAAATTAATATTTCAATGTTTTTATTTTTTAATCTCCCTTTTCCAAAGGGAGTACCCAAAGGGGGAGGGATTAAAACCTTAGTTCCTTCACTACCCTTTTTGTGTTTTAGCTGCACTATAAACTTCTTCTAAACTTGTTAATCAATTTAATGCTTTCATTATACCATCTTGTTCCAAAGAAATCATTCAATCTTTAATTGCTTGAATATTTATATTAAATGCAGAATTTCATGATAATATCATTTCTTTTACTCAAGGAGTAATTTCTAATACTTCATACAATCATACTCTTCATTTATATCAATATCAATCACATTTATCACATCATACTGGTTCATAAAAAAATGGATTTTTTAATTTATCTCAAACTCTATTTTGAAGCTCTGTTTTATCTGTAATTCAAATTGCATTTTTAACATTTGCAAGTGTTTGTGGTCAAATTTCCTTTAAACTTATTTGTTTTTTACAATCGCATAATCTCCTAACTAATCTTTGAGCAATTATTATATTAAAAGAAGCTGGTATTAAAAAAGGTTGTACTCACATATTCAAAACTCTAGTAATTGTTTCAGATGCACTATTTGTATGGATTGTAGACAATACTAAGTGACCTGTCAAAGATGCTTCGATGGCTATATCAACTGTTTCCTTATCTCTCATTTCTCAAACCATAATAATATCTGGATCTTGTCTAAGAGCTGTCCTTAATCAATATGCAAATGTATATCAAATATCTGGCTTAACTTGTGATTGATTTATTCAATCAACTTGATTTTCTACAGGATCTTCTAATGTCATAATATTTACATCTATTTTATTCAAATTTGTAAGAGCTGAATATAGAGTAGTTGATTTACCTGATCAAGTAGGTCAAGAAGTTAATATTATTCCATTTGGTAATGAAATTGCTTTTTGTATCAATTCGAAATTTTTTCACTCTATTCATAATGAATTAAGTGATGGAATTTGTTTACTTTTATCTACTATTCTCATAACTATTTTTTCTCAATGCACTGTTGGTAAAGTAGAAACTCTCAGATCTAAAGATTTTCATTCTATAGTCGTACTTATTCTACCATCTTGTGGGATACGAGATTCATCTATTTTCAAATCAGACATAATTTTAAATCTTGCTACAATTCAGCTATGTAAAAAATTTTGATATTCCAAAATCTCTCTTAATTCTCAATCTAGTCTATATCTTAATCTAATATATGAAGAAAGAGGTTCTAAATGGATATCTGAACAATCTCAAAGAACCGCGGCTAATATAATGTAGTCGCAAACTTCTTGTATATTATCTCATTTATATACTAAATCTTTTAATTTAGTAATTGCCTCTTTATAAATCATATTTCTATTTACTTATATTTAAAATATTATATATTGGAGTTATTATTTCTTCTATCTTAACTGCCCTAATATATATTTCTTCCATGTTTTCTTTTTTAATTAAAGATTTTCTCATATTATTAGTTTCATCAGAAAATTGTTTAATTGTAGCTTTATATTTTTTTAAATTTACAAGTTCTACTCATTCTGTTTTTGGATTAGATAATCATTTATCTATTAATAAATTAGTATTATTATATATATCTAGTATCGCATTAATCTTTTCTAATAGCTTATAAGTAGGTTGTCATTTAACATAAAACAACAAATTAACATTTATTTCTATCTGATCTTTTCATTGAGTTTTTATTATAAAATCTCTAAAACTAGTATCTCATCTAGAAATATAGCTTGAATCAATGTAGTCATTAAACACTATTTTATCAATATCTACTATTTGATGCTCAAATATATTATAATCAGAAGTTAATCTATCTCACTCTAATATTTTTTTGATTCAATTTTTAGACAAAAATCAATAATTATTATTAATATTAATATTATTTTTATCAATATTTATATTACCAACATTTTCTATAAAAAATAAAAATTCAATTACACTAGATTTCGTTCATTTCAATACCAAATTCAAAGGAATATAATATATATTAGATTGAAGTGAGTCACTTTTTCAAGTACTAATAGCATAATCATCTAATAATGATATTTTTGCTATTCATATAGAACTAGAAGAATTAAGATTAAATGATTCAATAATAGATTCAACATAATTTACAAATTTATAATCTGTCAATGTGAATGGAGAAAATTCAAATGAATTATCTGTATAAGGTGGTAATACCTTAGATATCTTATTTATTTTTTCTTCTACCAATTTTTGATTATCAGAATTATTTAAATCTATTACTTTTTTTTCTAAAAATTTAGTATAATTACTTTCTTTTGTATTAACTAAATTAGTTGTATAAAAATCATTTGTTATACTATTTAAAATTTCACTAATAACCACATTTTTATTTCAAGTAGAATTTAAACTCTTGAATTCATCAAATGTTAATCATGATTTCTCTATTCTTGTTAAATTATTATATAATTCTTTTGTAGATTTTTTTGTTTCTTCTAAAGATAATATTTGTGGAAAAATACTAGTAGATAAGTATACTATTAAACCAATAGTTAACACAAAATAAAATCCAAAATGTATCATTATAATATTTATTTCTCTTTTTTGCCTTTCCATATTATTTTAAGTTATATTTTAATTTTAAGTTGAAACTAGTTTTATTCGTAAAATCTGTTTTTTCTCACAAAATTGATTCAGATTTAAACACTTTTTGTCTATCGATAATAGTGAAAACATCTGCCTTTTTAGTAATAAAATTTAAAAAACTACTAGCAATAGATATTGATGTTCATTTAATGAAATTATCATCCGAAGCATCAAATCACTTAAATCATCTCTCATATCATGCTGAATAAGCAGAACAAGACATAGAAATTGTAGAAGTATTTGCATCTATAGATATTCAATTACATTGAATTTTTTGTTTATCTACTGCATTAAACTGATTTTTTATATTATCAAATTTTTCTAAAATTTCTAATACTTTTAACTTATTATTAGATTTATCTGATAAAAATATTATTTCTTTAGTTTTAGTAAAATTTTCTACTTCATATAGTTTTTCTAGAATACCCAGTATACCTTTAATTTGCATTTGTTGAGCATTTTCCAATCTTGTCTTGTATTTAGTATTCAAAGATGAAATAGATGAACAGAATGTATCATCATTTTTTATATCTCATATAAATACAAAACATAATGGATCCAATAAATTTGAATCACTGATATTTTTATTATTTTGAATATAAATATACGAAAATAGTATAATTAATATAAAAAACAAAATCCAAAATATAGTTTGCAACACATGAGCTGTTTTTGATAAATAATAAAATTTATCTTTATTATTTTCTTTTTTCAGCTTATCTACTTCCTCAATCAAACTTGAGTCTTGAGAGAAATCATCAAATATATTTGATGTATCTATTCCTTTATTTATTTCTGTTTTTTTATCTTGCATAAATGATAATTAATAAGTAACTGATACTATAATAACATAATTTTTTTAAAATAACAAAAAAATGACTTTACAAAATCATTTTTATATTTTTTATCTATTTTCTAGTATATCTAGAAACTGATTAGTAGTTCCTTTCTTTATGTTTACATTTTCTGGAAAAGCATCAAAAAATTTAGCTCACCAATTAGTTGAAATTATTCTATCATCTAATAATATAACTATTCAATTATCAGTTTTTGTTCTAATTAACCTTCAAAATCATTGCTTTAACTTAATTATAGCTTTTGGAACAGAGTATTCTAAAAAAGGATCATTAAAAAATACACTTCTAGCTTGGAATATTGGATCAGTAGGAACAGAAAAAGGAAATTTATGAATTATTAAATATTTTAAATCATCTCAAGGAATATCTACTCACTCCCAAAAACTATCTGTTCATAATAAAATTGAATTTTCTGGATTTGCTAGGTAAAAATTAAGTAATTTAACCTTACTTCAAGCAACTCATTGAGCATATAAATTGATTCACTCTTTTTTTAAACTTGAATTTAGTGAAGTATATATTTCTTTAATTATATTATAACTTGTAAGTAATGTTAGTACTTTTCATCTTACAATAGAATAAAATCTTCATAAAAATTTCACGATAGTTTGAGAATTATTTTTTATATTTCATAAATCAGTAGGTATAAATAATGTAGCTTGCTTTTTATAATCAAAATCACTTTCAAATGAATAAAAATCAAAATCTTGAAGAGATAAAATTTTTTTGAAATAATCAAAATTTCATTCTATTTTAAAAGTAGCAGAAGTAAGAATGCAAGAATTTACTTTATTCCATAGATTTTTAACAAGATATTCTCAAGGATTTAATAATGTATAATCAAAATTCACTCAATTCTTATCGTCATAATTCAGAATTTTTATAAATTGTTTATCTGAATTATTGTCTAACATTATTTTCAATATATCTGAATTTGTCTGTAAAATGGCTATTTCTTTAGAAAAATTATACTCTTTTTCTATAGATAACTTGTCTATAATGTCTATAAAGTCTAATTCTATTTTTTTAAGCAAATTATTATAATCATTTCATTCAAAAAAATCAGGTTTCATTAAAGTTAATTTAAAATTAACATTGTTAGAAATTTTAGTATTTATATAACTATATATATAATCATCTATTAGTTCTAATTTTGATATTAAATTATCTTTTAATCTTAAAAAATCAATTTTATTAGAATTAATTTTAGTTAATATTTTTTCTATCAATTCAAAATGTTCTAATAAACTCTTTAAGCTATAATTTTGTTTTAATGAATCAGTTACTGTATCCTCAATATTATGTCATTCATCAATTACTAAATTAATAATTTTTCACAAAACTCATGTTTCGCTATTCAAATCTGAGAATAACAAACTATGATTAACTATAATTACATTTGAACAATCTAATCTAGTTCTAGCTTTAAACAAAAATTCATATTTTTTATAATCATTTTTTTCATCTAAAACTAAAAAACTATCAGCATTTAAAAATCTCAAAAAACTAAATTCTTGTCAAAAGAAATTTAATTCATCTAGTTCTCAATATGTAGTTTCAAATAACCATAATAATATTTTTGATAAAAATCATACTTTATTATAACTGATGTCATCTATCCAAAATTCATCAAAAAACAATCTAATACTTACATAATTTTTCTTTCATTTCAATTTAGTATATCTGAAATTTATTCATAGATTTTTTTTCAAAAACAACAAATCTCTTAAATATAACTGATCTTGTAAATTTTTAGTTTTGGTAGATACAAATACTTTTTCTCATGTTTTAAGAGAATGGATAATCGAAGGTATTAAATATGCAAAACTCTTACCTAATCATGTTGGAGCTTCTATTACAACTTTATTTTTACTTGTAAAAGTGTCCATTACCATGTTTGTCATTTTTAATTGATTGGCTCTAATCTCTACACTTCAAAGTGTCTCAAACAAAATTGACATGTCATTATTGTCTATATGTTTGTCAATAATCAATTCTTCTTCAGATTCTATTTTTCAAACTCTGTTCAATATTTTTTTCTCAAATTCACCAAATGATAAGTTTGAATCAATATTTTGAAATAATTTTTCTGTTAAATAATTTATATTTTTATCATCAGATTTATTAAATATAAAATATAATAAATGTTTCTTTTCATTATCTAATTTATTAAATTTATCAATAAGCTTTTCAAATAACTTAATAGTAGCAATTACATCGTTTAATGCTCTATGAGCTCCATCAAATCAAATTCAAAATGAATTACATAACATTTCTAAATTAAGTGAAGATTGTGAATAACATAAAAAATTAGCTAAAAAAAATGTATCAAGCTTAATATTACTATCAACTGGTATTCAATTATTAATAAAAAAATCTATATCAAATGTTATATTGTGTCATAAAATAGGTAAATCTCAAATGAATGCTATTATGTCTTTTTTTAATTCATCTAATTTTGGTGCTCAAATCAAATCTTCATCATAAATATTTGTAATATTTGATATAACATCTGGAATTGGAATTCAAGGACTAACTAAAGAACTAAAGGTATCAATAACCTCAAATGTTCTTTCATCAAATTTAACTAATGCTATTTCTATTATTCTATCATTGTACTTATCCAAACCGGTAGTCTCTAAATCTAAACAAATTATCATAATTTCTAAATAAATCTTGAATAAAATATATACTTATATATAATAACAAATAATAAAAATTAACAAAAATTAAAATGAAAAAAGTAATTTACTTTATAATATTTAATATTTTAATCTTATTATTTAATAAAGCTTGAGCAATAGATATTGAATATAATACAGAATATAATATTAAAAGAGCTATATTAGTAGAAGATTATGTAATAAGACACAAAGAAAAAATAGATGATTTTATAATTAAATATGATTTAATATGAAATGATAATTTATTTAATGATTTAAAAATAATTAATGAATCTATAGTGGCATTAAAAAAAATTCAAAACACAAATATAGAAAAGAAAAAAGCAGATGATATAATGCAGGCTGTTTTAGATAGAATAAAGATAGTAAATGAAAATTTAAAAACAAAACTCAAAATAGAAAAAGAAAAATTCAAAGAAAAATTAAATTTAAAAAAACAAAATTATCAAAAGTTATGAATAAAAATAACAGATAAAATCTATAATATAAACCTAAAAATTGCCAAAAATATAATAAAACAAGAAAATTGATTAAGTTTGAAAGAATTAGAAATTAAAAATAACTTAATAATATTAACAAGAGAAAGCCAAAAATTAAAAAACTTTTGAAATATGGATTTCAAAAGTGAAAAAGAAATGAGAGATGAATTTATTCAAATACTCAAGAATATAAAAAGTGAAATTAATTATATGAATGAAACTTTACGTTAGTGAAGAAATCTTCACACAATCTTCACACAATCTTCACACAAAAAAGACTAGAATTAATTCTAGTCTTTTTTTAATCATAATCTATCAAATAACCCTTCTAGTTCCCTACTTGATAAATTTTTATATTCTCAATAATCCAAACTTCACAATTCTATATTTTCTATTCTTATTCTTTTTAGATTTTTTACTCTTGATCATACTTTTTCTACCATTCTTCTAATTTGCCTATTTCTTCACTCAGTAATAGTAATAGTAAACTTACCAGATGAAATTCTCTTTATATCAGCTGTTTTAGTATAACTTCACAATATAAACAATCAATTTCTCATATCATCTAACTGTTTATCATCAATTGGTCAAAATGTTTCTACTAAATATTCTTTTTGATGTTCATATTTTGGATGCATTAAATAATTTGCTAATCTTCAATCATTTGTCATCAAAATTAATCAAGTAGTTTCTTTATCCAATCTTCAAATTGGAAAAACTCTTTCCTTCACATCCATAATATCAATAATATTTTTTTCATTGTGTTGTGCACAGGTAGTTTCTATACCTCTAGGTTTATTTAATTTATAATAGACAAGTTTTTTTTGCTCTTCTATTGCCTTGTTTAATAGTATTACTTCATCTATTCATGGACATATAGACTCCCCTATCTTCGCCACTTGTCCATTTACTTTTACTAATCATCTTTCTATATATTCTTCAGCTTTTCTACGACTACATATTCATGCTTGTGATAGATATTTTTGAATTCTAATATTTTCCATTTAAATTTTATATTATATAAATTTTTCCTTAATTTTCTCCCTTTTTTATTGAAATGTATCCTTTAGGACAAAGGGAGTAATCGTAATGCAATGAAGATGGAGGGATTAATTTTAATTTGTAATTATTCTAACTTCAGGTATCAATTCTATATCGTATTTATTATAAACTTCATTTTTAGCTAATTTTATAAGTTCTAATAAATCTGAATAAGTAGCTGTTCAATCACTTATTAAAAAATTTGCATGTAATTCTGAAAAATATGCTCATCATATTTTTCTTCACTTAAGTCATACTTGTTCTATTAATTTTCATGCTGAATTCTCTTTAGAAGGATTTTTAAAGAAACTACCACAACTATTACCTTTTGGTTGTTTATGTTCTCTAAAATAGATATTATCCACATCTGAAGAGTATTTTTCTTTTAATGTACTTAAATCAAATAATGCACTTATAATAAAATAATTATTCGTATTTTTAATTTTGCTTGATCTATATTCAAAATTCATTTCATCTTTGCTAAAAGTATCAATACTTCATTGACTGAAATCAAAAACTTCACATGAGACAAAATTACTCTCAGTTTCAAGTCAAAAACATCATGCATTTCAATATATGGCTCATCAAAAACTTCAAGGTAGTCAAATAAATCTCTTCCATAATATCTGTCATTTTTCATATAATTCTTTAGAAACATCAGATATAAATTCACTAGTATAAACTTCTAAAATTTTTGAATTATCATCATACTTGTATCATTTTAGACAATTCTTTACAATTATTCAGTCAAATAAATCAAAGGCAAATAATAAGTTAGTTCCTCATCAAATAAGCAATATCTTTAGTTTATGTTCCATTGAAAAATTATATATTTCTAACAACTTGTCTAAGTCTTGTCTATTATGTATTTCATAATAATACTTTGTTTTAGCTTGTGTTTTAAAGTTTGATAAACTACTTATATCTATGTCTTTTTTTAAATAATCTAATACATTTAATTTCATAATCAATATTATTATATTCTATCCCTTCCCTAATATTAGGGAGGGTTAGGGTGGGTTATTTATTCATATATTTTTCTATAGCTTTTCATGTAAAACTTTTATTACAATTTTTTACTTCTTCTACAGTTCAAGCTACTAATAATTCCCCTCCTTTATCTCATCAATCTGGTCAAATATCAATTATATGATCTGCATTCATTATTACATCCATATTATGCTCAATAACTAATACTGAATTTCATATATCAACTAATGAATGTAGTATATTTAATAATTTATCTACATCTTGGAAATGTAATCATGTTGTAGGCTCATCTAGGATATAAAATGTCTTCCCTGTTGATCTCTTAGATAATTCTGTAGCAAGTTTAATTCTTTGAGCTTCTCATCATGATAATGTAACACTTGATTGTCATAACTTAATATAACCTAATCATACTTCATCTAATACTTTTAATATCTTCTTTATTTTAGAATGTTTTGAAAAAAAGTCAAGTCATTCTTCTACAGTCATATCTAATATATCAGCAATAGACTTTCATTTATACTTTATTTGTAGAGTTTCAGAATTATACCTCTTTCAATTACATGTTTCACATTCTACATACACAGGTGGCAAGAAATGCATTTCAATTTTTTTAACTCAATCTCAATCACATTCATCACATCTTCATTGTTTAGTATTAAAACTAAACCTACCAGGTCAATATCATCTAAGTTGTGCATCTTCACTTAAGGCAAATACATCTCTTATAAAAGTAAATACTCATGTATATGTAGCTGGATTACTTCTAGGAGTTTTTCAAATAGGGGATTGATCAATAATAACAACTTTATCAAGATTTTCTAATCAAGTAATTTTTTTAATTGCTCAAACATCTCTTTTTGCTCTATTTAATTCATTTGCTAAATAATTAGCTAAAATATCATTAACCAAACTAGATTTACCACTTCATGATACTCATGTAACTACTACAAAACTAGATAATGGAATAGTAACATCAATATTCTTTAGATTAAATTGTGTAGCTCATATCATCTCTATGACTTTTCAATTTTTCTTCAAATCTTTAAAACTAGATCTAAATCATCTCTTTACAATAACATTTCTTGTTCAATCTAAATAAGGTCAAGTAACAGAATCACTATTGGCTATTATATCATGAATAGTACCTTCAGCAACTATTTCTCATCAATGTACTCATGCTCAAGGTCATATATCTATTATATGATCACATTCTCTCATTATATCCTCATCATGTTCAACTATAATTAGAGTATTACCTATATCTCTTAATTTTTTTAAATTATCAATTAACATATCATTGTCTCTTGGATGAAGTCATATTGATGGTTCGTCTAGAACATATATGATTCATTCTAGTTTTGTTCATATTTGAGTAGCAAGTCTTATTCTTTGAGCTTCTCATCATGATAATGTACCTGCTTTTCTAGAAATTGTCATGTATGTCAATCATACTCCAGCAAGAAATTCAAGCCTTTCTACGGCATTTTTCATTACCTTTTTTGTTATCTTTTCTTGAGATTCTGTCATTTTTATACTTTTTATGAAATCTATTGATTTTGTAACACTCAAGTTAGACATTTCTCATATATTTAAGTCATTTATATGTACACTTAGACTTTCTTGGTTCAATCTATTACCATCACAAAGATGACAATCCATATCTATTATATAATCATCATAAATACCTTTTTCATTTCATCATTCATAATACCTTCTAGTTAGAGTATTTATTACTCATTCAAATCTAGAATTATAAGTATTTTTTATACCAGATTCATTAATAAATGAAACACTATACATTTTGTTTCAAGTTCATTTTAGTATTAAATCTTTTTCTCTTTGTGAAAGTAGGGAATAGTTGGTATTTAAATCTATTTTATTTGCTTTTCACACTACTTCTAATAATGAGAAAAAGTAATCTCATCAAAATCATGGAGCAATAACAGCTCATTCTAATAAAGTTAATCTTTCATTTATTATTTTTTCTTCTAAAAATACTTTTTTAACTCATAATCAATGACACTCAGGACAAGCTCAAGAATGAGAATTAAATGAAAAACTTGATATATTAAGCTCTGTAGGTATATGTCAACAATTAGAACAAATGAACACATTAGAAAATCACATACTTTTTTCTCAAAGTACATCAATTGATAATTGTCATTTTCATAATTTATAAGAAAGTTCAAGTGAATCCTTCAATCTTTTTGTGTCTGAAGATTCTATATCAGTATAATCTTTTTTTACTAGTCTATCTATAATAATAAATACACTTGATAAATCTGATACTTCTATTTCATCATTTACTGTATAAATTTCTTCTCATATAGAAAATCTTATAAATCAAAGATTTAAAACTTCTTTTTTTAAATCATTAAAACTCTTAAATTTTCATTTTAAAGGTGCTTTAATAATATACTTAGTATTATCCTCCAATTTTGATAAATAAGTCACAATATCTGACATAGAATCCTTTTTAACAACTGTTCAACATTTAATACATTTTCTAATTCATAAATTTAGAAATAACAACTTATAATAATCATATATCTCTGTAATAGTTCAAACTGTAGATCTAGGATTTTTACTAGTAGTTTTTTGATCAATTGAAATAGTAGGGGATAGTCAATTGATTTCAGTTACATCTGCTTCTTCATTCATTCATCATATAAACATACGTGCATAAGAAGACAAACTCTCTAGATATTTTTGTTGTCACACATTATAAATAGTATTAAATGCAAGTGAAGATTTACCACTTCAAGAAACACCTGTTATTACTGTCATCTTATTTTTTGGTATTTTAACATTGATATTCTTCAAATTATGTGTTTTAGCTCAAATGACTTCCAAATACTTAGACATAAAAAAAAATTAGTAATAAACTATCTCATTATTTTATACAAAAAAAAAGATATTCAAATAAATAATTAAAATATCTTTTATTATAATATTAATTACGACAATTACACCAATATTTAGCTCATTTTTTATTTTTACTAATTCTCATTTTTTTTCAACAATTTCAGCAAATAGGTACATAATTTTTTGCATCACTTTGTTCTTTTATATTTACTTGATTTATATTATTAGATTTATTATAGTCCAGTACTTCTTCTATAACACTTATTAACTTATATCTAGAATCAACTAATTGATTCATTACTTCACAATTTAAACAACTATAATTAACTGGACAATTACTACAATATCAAGTGTTATCAATATCTGGAGATGTTTTTATCATAAAATTATTTTATATTTTAAACTATAAAATAATTTTAACATACAAATTAATCTGATGCAATTATTAATCAGATTATTTTTTTATATCATGATTTTTTAAAAAGTTTGGACATTTCATTAATAGTAGATCATGTAGAAATAACATCATCTATAATAATAACAATTTTGTTATGCTTATTTATAATTTTTTTATCATTTAAAATAAAACTATCGTTTAAGTTATTCATTCTTTCTTCTTTGTTAAGTTTTGATTGTTGTCTAGTTTTTTTTACTTTTTTGATTAATTTACTTTCAATTTTAATTCAAAGATCTTTAGACACAATTTTTGCCATAAGTTCCGAATGATTATATCATCTTTTTAATTTTTTTATAAATCACATAGGTGGAAAAACTATTATATAGTCATCTGTATTTTTATATATTTCGTTATCCAAAAACAAACGAGATAAATATAATCAAAAATCCTCAGATATATCTCTTTTTTGATAAAATTTTAAATCTTTTATTAGTTTTGATATAGCTATATTTTTATAATGTGACAATAAAATTATTTTATCATAATAGACATCTTGTTGACAATTTTTATGTACTTCAAAATTATTACTTTTATCTTTACAAACATAACAAATAGGGGAGAAGTTAGACATATTAGACAAACATTTTTCACATAAAAAGTTTCATTCCTTATTACAAGAATAACACTTTTTTGGTGCAAAAATATCTAATAAAAATTTAAACATAATTTAAGAATACTATAAGAAAAAAAGATTAATTTATTTTATATCAATTAAAATTGAACTCAAACTATCTACTCAGAATCATGTAGATCATTTATTAAATAATCAATATGGTTCAAGTCAATTTAAGGCTGTTCATGCAATATCTAAGTGTGTATATTTCTCACCATTTAAAACAAAATTAGATAAAAATGCTGCTCACATAGAAGATCAAGCATAAACTCATCTATTTAAGTTTTCGACGTCTGCTACTTTTGAATCTTTAGTCTTTTCTATAAAATAGTTATCAAAAGGAAGTTGAATATATTTTTCAAAATTATCTTGTGAATAATCTATAAATTTTTTAATTAATTCTTTATCATTTCACATTATTCAAGCATACCTATATCATAATGCTACCATAACAGCTCAAGTCAATGTAGCCACTGTTATTATTTTGTCTAACTTATAGTTTTTAGAAATATAACTTACTCCATCAGCTAAAACTAATCTTCATTCAGCATCAGTATGAATAATATCAACTGTTTTTCATGAATATGATTTAATTATATCAGATGGTTTATATGAATTTCAAGATATATGATTTTCAGCTAATACTAGACAAGCAATAATATTTACATTTAGATTTTTTTCATCTAATTCTTTAATTGTTGCATAAACTGATGCTGCTCAACACATATCTCATTTCATTTCGTACATATGATCACCTGGTTTTACTTGAATTCAACCAGTATCGAATGTAATTCACTTTCAAACTAGTCAAATTGTTGGCAGAGACTTGTCTATAATCTTTTCTAGAATAACCATATATGGTCATTTAACACTTCATTTTCATACATTATGCAATAGTAATAATCATTGTTTTTCTACTTGCTTAGAATCGAAAATTTTTACTTTTATATTTTTAAATTTTGTCTTTTTTATTAATTTTGCAAAAGACTCAGGATACAAATCTGATGATGGAGTTTCTCATAAATCTCTAGCTAAAATAATATTTTGTATAGTTTTTAACCTATTTTTTACAAGTTTTTCATTTTGTTTATTTACAAGAATATTAACTATATCCTCTTTTTTATCTGATTTGTATTTATCAAATTTATATCTAGATAAAAATGTAGCATCAACCAATTTTAATAATAATTGTTCATTTCAAGTTACTAAAGTTAATTTTTCAGGTAAAGTAATAATTTCTTCTCATAAAAACTCAATAACTGTTTTTGTAGAATTCTTAGAATAAAAAAACAAAAATAAAAACTCAAATTTTTCATGTCATAAATAAAAAGAAATTAGTTTATTCTTATCATTTTTAATTATTTCCTTAATTTTATTTATTATATTACTGTTTAATTTTAATTCATCTAATAATTTTAAATCAGTTTTTGATTCTATAAAAAAAACCAAGTTAGAATCTAATATTTCATCAAGTTTTGTAACTAAATTAGTCATATTTATAATAAATTTAAATAATAAAATCTTATATTAGTAATTTAATAATATACATATAAATACTATATATAAAAACTAAAATGATTGTAATTGAAATTAAAAAAGATATATAATTTATATATTTTTTATGTACTACTAGATTAAAATATAAGTTGAAAATTAATATAAATATCAAGATAATATTTAATCAATTATTAAATATGTGATAAAAAGAAAAAATTGTAGAGATATAATTTAATATCAATCAAATATATCTTAACTTTATTTTGTAATTAGAATATATTTTAATATTTGATATATGATTAAATAAAACATCTGATAAAACAAAAAAAAGTAATATAATTATTGTTATGCTTTCAAATCATTTATTAAAAAAATATATATAAAATATAAAAAATATATAATAAACAAAATATAATATCTCATTCTTATAAATTCACTTATTTTGTTTTATGTTAGGTTTAAAACTAGAAAATAAAAACAAAAAAAATATTCAAATTAATAAAAATAAAAAGCTTTCAATTAATAAATTTCAACTTAATGAATCAAAATTAACAGGATTTTGTGCAATGCTTCAAAAATAATTTTTTCATTTTGTTAAATTATAGAAAATATAAAATATATAAGAAAAAACTATTGAAACAAAAAAGAGTAGAAACTTCATTTTTATAAAATTAAAAGTTAACTACTCAAAATATAATGATAAAAAATAAAATGGCAAAATTTAAAATTAATAATAATAAATTTCTTGCAAAATATAGTACTAAATAGACTAAATATAATATTATAAAAAAGAATATTCAATCATAATTTGAGTTACTAAAACTAAAATAATAATTAAGATTTATGAATAATAAAAACAAAAATGTATAAATAAATATAACAATAAACAAATAAGATCTAAAGTTTTTTATAAAACTTAATATAAAATCTATAAGTTTAAATATGCCTTTTTTAACTGATGTATAAGAAAATCAAATTCACTTTTCTTTTGCTTTAAATAATGTAATATTTTGCTTAATTACTTTTCTTCTAATAAAGGTATCTTGTCTTTTTTCACTATTTATTAATAATAAAAGAAAATTTTTCAATATAAATATATCATTTTCTCTTAATTTTTCTTTATATTTTTTTAAAAACAAAATATTTTTTATATACGAATGAGAATGTCTATCTATCTCTAACTCTTCTTTTTTTACTTTAATATCTGATATATATAATTTTACTTTATTTAAAAAAGTAGAAATAATATATATTATGTCTTTATTTTTCTCAATAAATGCTTCTTTTGATCACAATCTTTTTAATAATAAATTAGTTTCTTTTAACAAAATCTTACTACTATCTTTATGTTTTTTTTCTATATCTTCTAGTTCTATTTTTCAAATTTTTAAAAGAGCTAATTCTCATATTTCTTTTAATTTTGAAACATTTGTTGATTTTTTAAATTTTATAATTGAATTATAAATATTTTTTAGTTTTTCTTTTTGTTCGATATCTATTTCTATTTGAGTATCTCAAGTTAATAATTTTTGAAGTTTTAATAAAACAAGAGATATTAATTTATAAGTTTCTTCTAATTCTTTTTTTAAATAAAAATTATCTCAATCATTTTTTTCTTGTTTATCTAAGTTTAACTTTTCATTTAATTTTTCAAGTTTAAGATCTTTATTATTGATATAATATATATTATATTCTTCATCTAAATTTTTAAGTATTTTATCTTTATCTTCTTGTGATAAATCTTTATCTGATTCTGAAAATAGGGAAATAACATTATATTCCAAACTTTTTCTTAATTTTACATAAATTTTAAATATATCATCTCAAGCTATTTTTCAGTTTTTTAACTCTCAAATGTTATTATATGCACTAAAGTAAAATATATTTCATATAATTTCTTTATTTTTAACTTCTTCAACACCTAAAATAGAGTATCATTCTTTATGTACTCTTTCTCTAGCCATTAATTCATTTTCGGCTTTGAAAACAATCGTATATTTTTTACCGTTTTTTGAAACGGATAATTTATAACTTTGCATATTTTAAGTATTAATTTAATCTAAACTGTTTCTAATTTAATTTTTTCTAATGTTTTTAAAAAATCCCATCATTTTTCTTTAATTCATTCATCATTTGCACATATTTCATTTATTATTGAAGTACATAATTCTATATTTTCTGGACTAGCTTCATTAAATGAATATTCAATTTTCTCTAATTGATGACTTGCTAAATTTTCTGAATTTTCTAATTTAGAAAATAACTCATCCATAGATATTTCTCTTGATTCTTGATTTTCAAAATTTGTCATAATATTATAAATTATTAATTAAAAAAGTAAAAGAATTTATCTCTTTTTGTTTTTCTATTGCTTCTTTTTTTCTCATTCAGGCTATTTGTGAGTAATTTTGTTTATTTATATTATCCATTTCCTCTAATTCTAATTGTTTAGTAAAATTAGACAATGAAATATATAATCTTTCTAATCAATCTACACTTAAAATACTTATAGCTTCTAAATAAAGTTCTTTTTGTTTTTCAGGAATATTCAAAGAAATTATCATAACTTTTATTATTTTTCTTTTTTGAGTTATTTCTTTTTGTTTTTTTAAAAAATCAAAGATCATAATTTTATTTAATTAATTAAATTATATATTAATTATAATATCATATATATTTCATAAAATCAAAATTTATATAATTATTTTAAACATTCATACTCTATATATGTTATTTATTATATTATTTATATATATTATTAGTATTAATAGCTAATGTTAAAAACATATAATGTTTATACAGAGCCACTATTTTTTTATTAAATAAATTATTAAAATTAAATATACTATTTTTTTCTTTATTTAAAAGCAAAAAATAATATTAAACATTTTTTTAACAATTAAAATTTTATTTAATTGACTTGTCTTTTTTTATTAAAAACATATATTTTAACTTGTTAAATGTTTTTTATAATAAATTAGTATTAAATGAATAATATAGATAATAAAAATAATTTTGCACAATTTATTGTGATTTTTTTAACAAGTTTTATATTGTGAATTGTATTTTCCTTTACTATAGGGATAGATTTCAATAATAATTTGTTAAAAAGTGAAGAATGAACAGATATTTTTTCAATAACTAGTAATAAAGATTTAGATTTAACTAAATATTGGGAAGTCTATAATCTAATTAAAACAAATAATTATGATTCTGATTCAGTTGATAAAATAAAATTAGTTGATAGTACTATAAAATGACTAGTATTATGATTATGAGATAAAAATAGTGAATATTTCAATAAAGAGGATACTAAAAAGTTTAATGAAGTATTATCATGAGATTTTGAATGAATATGAGCTGTAGTTGAGGTTAATGAATTATGAGTAATTATAGATAGATTAATTAAATGATCTCCTGCTAAAAAATATTGATTAGAAAACTGAGATATAATTATTAAAGCTAATGATGTAAAACTAGAATGATTACCTTTATATGATGCTGTAGACAAAATTAAATGACCCGCTTGAACACATGTAAAACTAGAAGTATTAAGAAAATGAGAATTAAATATCTTATATTTTGATGTATTAAGAGAAAAAATAAAAATCCCATCTGTAGATTCTGAAGTTTTTGATGACTGAAAGATCGCTTATATATCAATTAATATGTTTTGAGATGATACTTCAAGAGAATTTCAAAATTTATTAAAACAATATATGAATACTAATTGATTAATAATTGATTTAAGAGACAATTGATGATGATATTTACAAAGTGCTGTAACTATACTTAGTGAATTAATTGAAAATGATAAAACTTTAGTTGTAACAAAGTATAAAGATATTTTTTCAAATATAAAATATCCAAGTATAAATGATTGAAATATATATAAGTGAAAAATAGTTGTACTAATAAATGAAAATTCTGCATCTGCATCTGAAATAACAGCTGGAGCATTAAAAGATTATAAAAAAGCTATATTAGTATGAAAAAAATCATATGGTAAATGATCAGTTCAAAAACCTTTTGATTTATCAGATTGAAGTATGTTAAAACTTACTATTGCAAAATGGTTTACACCAAATGATATAAATATTGATAAAGAATGAATAACTCCAGATATAGAAGTATGATTTGAAAAAGAAGATTTTGAAAAATCATACGATAGACAATTAGAAACCGCTAAAGAAGTATTAAAAACTTTTATAAGTACTAATACTTACCAATTAAGTATAGATAAATATAAATCAGAACATACATCTTCATGAATAATAAATAAAAACTCTACTTGAACAATAAAAAATATTAAATAATTATATATTTGTAGTACCATAGTTATATGAATTTATAATTATATCCTATATAATTTATATTATATATATGTTATGATGTTTTTTAACATAAAAAAGCTAGATTATCTAGCTTTTTTATTATTTTTTATTATATATTATATTGTTAATATTTATTTTTTATTATTATAAAATGTTAGAAAAAAATGATAAAATCATATTTGAATTAATAAATATGGAAGCTAATAGACAAGAAACTGAAATAGAATTGATAGCATCAGAAAATTATGCTTCACTTGATGTAATGGAGGCAGCAGGAAGTATATTAACGAATAAATATTCAGAGTGATATCCATGAAAGAGATACTATGCAGGTCAAGAATATATTGATAAAATAGAACAATTAGCTATAGATAGAGCAAAAGAATTATTTTGAGCAGAATATGTAAATGTACAACCACTTAGTTGAAGTCCAGCTAATTTGGCTGTTTATTTGTGAGTTTTAAATCCATGAGACAAAGTTTTATGATTAAGTTTGGATCAATGAGGTCATTTAAGTCATGGTCATCCTCTTAATTTTTCATGATTATTATACAATATTATTCCTTATTTTTTGAATAAAGAAACTTGAATAATTGATATGGATGAAGTAGAAAAAATAGCAGTTAGAGAAAAGCCAAAAATGATTTTAGCTTGATTTTCTGCTTATTCTAGAAATTTGGATTGGAAAAGATTTAGGGAAATAGCTGATAAAGTTTGAGCTATACTTATGGCAGATATAGCTCATATAGCTTGACTAATAGCATGATGAGTATTAGAAAATCCTATTCCATATTGTGATATAGTAACAACTACTACTCATAAAACACTTAGATGACCTAGATGAGCTATTATTATGTCAAAAGAAAAATATGCTTCAAGTATAGCTAGAGCAGTATTTCCATGAGTACAATGATGACCACACGAAAATTTAATTGCAGCAAAAGCTGTTGCTTTTAAAGAAGCATTACAACCAGAATTTAAAATTTATGCTAAACAGGTTATAGATAATGCAAAATCTATGGCATCAGAATTAATAAATCATTGATTTAATGTTGTATCTTGATGAACTGATAATCACTTAATTTTGGTTGATGTATTTTGAAGTTTTTGAGTTACTTGAAAAGAAGCTGAAATAGCATTAGAAACTGTTTGATTATCAACAAATAAAAATATGATACCATATGATACCAGAAAACCACTTGACCCTTCTGGAATAAGAATAGGTACTCCAGCTGTTACAACTAGATGAATGAAAGAGGAAGAAATGAAATTAATAGCAAGAGTATTTAAAGATACAATTATAAATATAGATAATAACGAAAAATTAAAAGAATTAAAAAAAGAAATATTGCAATTATGTAATAATTTTCCTATATATAAGTAAAAAAAATATGCTATTTTCAGCATATTTTTTTATTTGTATATAATCGTATTAAAGACAGATAAAAGACATAATAGACAATAAAAGTCTAACATTGTCAAAAATAAAATTACTAAAAAACTTGATTAAATAAAGAAAATAAATACATTATAGACAATTACTTAATAACTTATGTCTATATGTACAATTTAACTAGACAAGATGCTGCTGATAAATTAAATATTTCTACTCGTTCTATTGATAGGTATATTAAATCCTGAAAATTGAGATCAAAAAAAGATTGAAAAGTCGTATATGTTAATACAGATGATATTGAAAATCTAGCAGGTTCTTGAGAATATCAACAAGAGGTAATAGTAGAAAAAAAAGTAAATAATTATTCTAATGCTTCTTTTGATAATAAAGATGAGGTAAAAACTGTATCATTACCAGATGATAATGTTACTTGAACTCTTCAAACAATATATAAAGATTTGAAAGAAGAGATTCAAAAAAAAGACCAGTTAATACAAAATCTTGCTATGAGGGTTTGACAAGCTGAAGAAGTAGCAAAAAATTCTGTTTCATTAATTGATTTTAAAAAGTCTCAATATTTATTAGAAGAATCAAAAGAACATTTAGACAAAGAGCTTTCTCAATTAGAAAAAGATAAAGAAATACTAGCAAAAGAGTTAAAGTATGAAAAAACATCTAATATATTGTTAATAATTTTTGTAGTTATATTGTTAGCTATAGCATGAACAATTTGGTTTATGAAAATATAATTTGTAAAGTTCCTAAAAATTATTACAATTTAGGAACTTTTTTAGTCCTCATAGTTCAACGGATAGAATAAGCCCCTCCTAAGGGCTAGATGTAGGTTCGATTCCTGCTGGGGATACCAGTAAAAGTTAAAAATACACCCATTAGGGTGTTTTTTTATCTTTCATATTTATTTTTTAGCTCATTTAAGCTAATATCAAACACAACTGGTCTTCAATGAGGACAAGTAGAAGAATAATTTAATACTGAATCATTTACTAGTTTATTCATTTCAAATAAATTTAGTTTATGTCAGAATTTAATAGCAGACCTACATGCAGTATATGCCCGTATCTTATTTTTTACTTCTTCAATTGTTTTTGATTTAGTAAAATTATGATTTCATATATCTTGGATAATTCAAATAAATATATTTGAAATATTTTCTTTTTTTATGAAATCTGGAATTCAATTTATTATTACAATATTTCCAGGAAGTATTTCAAAGTCAAATCACATGTCTACAAATGTGTCAATATTGTCATTTAAGACATCTAATTCTTTAGGATTTAAAGCCATACTTTCTCATATAAGTAGTCATTGTACATTATGTCCATAATCACTATTTACCAATTTTTCATAGATAATTCTTTCAGCTAAAGCATGTTGATCCAAGAATTTTATTCAATCTTTTGTTTCCAATATGATATAAGAATTATGTGCTTGACCAATAATTCTTCACAAACTAGTTATGTGAAGATCGTTAGATTTTTCAAAAATTTCTTCACATTTCTCATCTTCACATAAATCTTCACATTCATCATTTCATTTATTTGTGTGAAGATTTAATAATTCTTTTGAAAAATTTAAAGCATCACTTATTTTTGTTTGATTTATATTTGGAGATTTATCTGTATATGGTGAATAAGATTTGAACTTTGTACCTGATCATGTATATCAGTAATTTTCATTCTTATGTGAAGATTGTGTGAAGATTTCGCCCACTTTATTAATAGGGTGGCTGAAAGCTGGGTAATTTGTGTTATGTGAAGATTGTGTGAAGATTTGTGAATCTTCACTTAATGGCTTAAGTGTAACTTTCTCTAGTTTATCTTGAATAGAGTGATATACAGCTCTAAAAATATTTTGTTCAGATGCAAATCTCACTTCCAATTTTCTAGGATGCACATTTACGTCTACTTGAGTAGGATCTACATCTATATTTAGTACAAAAGCAGGGGACATAGAATGAGGTATAAATCTGTTATATGCATCATTTATGGCTTTAAATACCAGACTCGATTTAATCACTCTCTTATTTACAAAAAGTGATTGTTTGTTTTTGTTAGCGAAACTTACTTTTGGATCGGATATATATCCAGTAATGTTTATTCAGTTCATTGAAAAATTTAGTTCTAGCAAATTTTCTGAAAAATCTATTCAATATATATTATAAATCCTTGTTTTTAAGTTTTCTCATGCAGAATATCTAAAAACTTGCTTAGAATCTGATATGAATTCAAATCAGATATTTGGATAAGATAATGCTATATCTTGAATAAATGAGTATATATATCAATACTCTGTTCTAGGTTTTTTTATATAATTTAATCTGGCAGGTGTATTATAAAATAATTTTTCTACTATTATTTTAGTACCATTTTCACTAGCTGATTTAATTATTTCTCACATATCTCATGCAATAACTTGTAGAGAGTATCAGAAATCATTTGAAATATATTTTGATATTATTTGTAAATCAGATACAGATGATATAGAGGCTACAGCTTCTCATCTGAATCAAAAAGTCATTATATTATATAAATCTTCTAGATTTTTGATTTTTGATGTAGAATATTTCTCTATTACTAGAGGTAAATCGTCTTTATCAATTCATTCTCAGTTATCTGTTATTATAATCTTATCTATTCATCAATTTTCTATTTCTATTTTTATATATGTTGCTCATGCATCAATACTATTTTCTACTAATTCTTTTACTACAGATGCTGGTCTCTCTACTACTTCTCAAGCTGCTATCTGGTTAGCTAAGTTTTTATCAAGTTTTATAATTTTTGACATAAATTTTGTTAAAAAATATTTATTGCATAATTTTATGTAATTACTCAAAAAGGGCAAGAAAAAATCTCCTATATAGGAGATTTTGTGTTATTTTTTACTTTTAATTGTATCTTTTACTTTTTCTTTAATCATTTCTGGAATATTTGCATATGCTTGAAGTATATTTTTTATTTTATTATACATATCAACTACTTCAGTAACTGGTCATAGTATTTTTAAAACTTTTACTAATACTATAGTTAAAAGTGTTCAAATAATGGAAATAAATATTATAAGTACAATATATAGTATTTCTAAAATTGTTAAAGTAGTCATATATTTTTATTATTTATTAAGCTTCTTCAATTAATTTATTTATATCTAAATCAAATGATTTTACAAGTTTTAGTATATTTTCTTGTCATTCAATTACTTTTAAAACTTTTTCTTCCTCAAATATTAGCATACTCGGAAGATTTTCTACTTTTAGATTATAATCTGCAAGATTAATTCATTCTATTTGAGTTTTAACTAATCTAACTACTATATTTTGTGAAAATGCCTTAGTAATAAGTATTGGCATTACATATATAGTTTTTTTCAGAAATTCTGATCATTCTTCAGCAAATATTATAATTGATTTATGTTTATATAATTTTTCTTCCCCTGTTTCTTGATTTGTGAAAACTATAGTAGCAGATTTTTTAATTATGAATTCAAATTCTTCTTTTGAACTAATTACAGTTTTAAATCAATATGATTTTTCTTTTGCATATTTTATAGTTTCATCTTTTTTTTCTGTTGCTTCTTGTTTTAAATCTGTTACTTTTTCAGTAGCCATATACTTCATTTCTATTGCTTTATCTTTAGTTTCTATAGCCTTATCTTTTATTTCATTAGTTTTATCTGTGGTTTCTTGTTTTATATTTTCTGCTTTTTCTTTTATATTAGTAGCTTTATCTACTAGATTATCTTTCATTTCTATAGTTTTTTCCTTTGATTCAATAGTTTTATTTTTTAATTCACTTGCTTTGTTTGTAGCATTTTTAGCTATTTCTTCAGATTTGTTTTTTATAGATATAAATTTTTCAGTAGCTTGTTCTTTTAATTTTAAAGCTTTTTCTTTTAAGTCGTTGAAATTCATTTTTTGTAAATATTATATAAATATATAGAAATTTTAACATAATTGTATTTTTTTTGCAAAAAGATTTGATTTATTTATTTTTTTTTATATGATATGCGAAATTAATTATTAATAATAACAAATATGACAAATTCTGAATTAATTAAAAAGATACAATCTTCTTTTTTACAAGAAGGTAGAGAACAAATTAAAACTGGTATGGAAGTAGAGGTTTACCAAATTATTAAAGAAGCTGGTAAAGAAAGAATTCAAAAATACAAAGGTTTAGTAATTAAAACTTCTGGTAAATCTGAATTAGAAAAAAACATTACAGTTAGAAGAAAAATTGGAGCATTTGGTGTTGAAAAAGTATTTCCTATTCACTCATCAAATATTCAAAAAATAGAAATTATTAGACAATTTAAAGTTAGAAGAAAATCTATTAAATTTATTAGAGATCTTACTGGTAAAGCTGCTAGACTTAGAGAAGTTAACTAATTTTTTAAATAAAAGTAAAATCCTTCATTTTTGAAGGATTTTTTCTTTTATTTTTTTATATCTTTAAGTATTTCTTTTATAAGTAATGGAGGTACTCATTCTCAAATAACTTGCCTAATAAAATTATCACTACACCAGTCAGGAAATTCTATATTTTCTGGTAATCATGTTAATATAAAAAGTTCTTTTAATGTTAAAACTCTAGCATCACTATAATTTCAATTTTCTAGTTTTCTTCATGGATGAACATTATTTTGTGATGAAATAGCTCAACTTGACATAGTGATCGTAGGCGCTGGTTTATCCCAATTTATTCTTTTGTATGTAGTACTAAATCATTTTATTTTTTCTCAATTATTTTTCTTAGGATAATGAATTAAATTTTCAAATGCTGTTTTTCAACTAGGCGTATTTTTCATCCATAATATGTGATTTTTATTATGTGTTTTTGCTTCATGATATTTTATGTTTGATTTTTCTCAACTTTCTAAAATTGGTAAATGTCATATTGCTTCTTTAACTGTAATTTCTTTTTGTTTATTTGGAAAATTTAGTTCTTTTCATACTTTCTTACTAGATATTAATACAAATGCTCTCTTTCTTACCTGTGGAGTTCAATGATTAGCTGAATTTAATATTTCAAATTTTATATTATAAAAATCTCAAAGTTCATTTTTTATATATTCAGGAATAAGTATTTTTTCTCAATTTAATTTTATATATGTAGTTAAAAATCAAGGTACATTTTCTATTAATCAATATTTAGGTTTTAACTTCTTTATAATTTCAACTGCTTTAATAATTAAATTATTTCTCGAATCATTTTCATCCATTTTTCATGCAATACTCATTCATTGACATGGGGGAGTTGCCATTACAAAATCACATCATAATTTTTTAGATTCTTCTATTACTTTATTAAATATACTTTTTTCAGTAATATCTCAACAAATTATATTACTATTTGGATGAAAATATTTATATAGATTAGCTCTTTTATCTAATAATTCATTTGCAACTAATATCTCAATTCCTATTTCATTTAAATAAAATTCTGCAATACCAACATTAGCAAATAAAGACAATCATTTTATCATCAACTTTTAAATTAAATTATAATATTATTTTATAATATTATATTATTCTTTTATAAAATTACAAATTTAAATGTAATTTATTGAGTGTAGATTTATTGACTACAATTACTATTATAATATTAATTATTTTTAAAATTATATAATGGATATAAAAATTAAACTTGGTAATAAAATTAAAGAAATAAGAGTTAAAAATAATATTTCTCAAGAACAATTAGGTTTTAAATCAAAATTACATAGAACCTATTTATCATCCATAGAAAGGTGATTAAAAAATGTTTCAATAGAGAATATTGAGAAAATAGCAATAGCTTTAGGTGTAGAACTTAAAGATTTATTTTAGTAATTTATTTCATTATGGTTACAGATTTGGTATATGCATGAGAAAACGGAAGATATTATTGATATGATTTTGAAGATGTTATTTTAGAATTAATTAATAATTATAATACTAATGAGCAATGATTTAAAATAGTTTCGTTTATAGCAAATGATTTATGAATATTAGATTTTGCTACATATGAAATATATTGAGAAAAAGCACCAAAAAATGTTAAAAATAGATTTTGATGACAAAAAAAGCCTCCTAAATCTGATATTCATATTGTTTTTAAAAAAGGAGATGAATTAATAAAAAAATGAATATCAATAAAGTCTTCAAATTGAAGTATTCAAGTACAAATTACTAATGTCAAAAACTTTAAAGAAATACTTATAAAAAATTGAATAGTATTTTCATCTTCTTTGGAAGTATGATTGTCAAAATTTTGTTGATTTTGAGATTATAAGCCTTCAAAATTATTAATATGAGATTTTAGTAAATTATCTACAAAAGAACTAAATTGTTTAATAAATTTAGAACTTAATACAAAAATATCCGAAAAAGATACAGAATCTATAGATTGTATCAATAATTTATTTAATTTAGAACAATGAAGGAGAAATAGATGGTTAATAAATGAACTTACAAATGATGAAAGATTAGAAATAAAAAATTTCTTTACAATTAACCAAAAAAAGATTACTGAAATAGTTTTAAAAGAATGATATTCAGAAGAATTTTATTTTGCAGATTATTATTTATATAATAATAATGAATATTCAAACACTAAATTAGTTGATATTAGTATACAAAATATGGATAAAGTAATAGAAAAAAGTTGTATAAAACCATATAAGGAAACTAGTCAATGAAGTTTTCATATTTGAGATATAACAGTACAAATGAAATGAAGTTGAAAATGAGAAGCTTTTCATTGATTACAATTTAATAAGAGAACATAACTATTCACTCATCAAATATTCAAAAAATAGAAATTATTAGACAATTTAAAGTTAGAAGAAAATCTATTAAATTTATTAGAGATCTTACAGGTAAAGCTGCTAGACTTAGAGAAGTTAACTAATTTTCTAAATAAAAGAAAAAATCCTTCATTTTTGAAGGATTTTTTCTTTTATTTTTTTTGTTTTTGATTATACTCCATTTGACATTATTTTATTATTACTTAGAAAGATATGATATTTAAAGACTTAAGTTTAGAACAAATTATTGATGATATAAAAATGGGTAAAACATCTAGAAAAGAAGTATTTGATTATTTTCAAAAAAGAATAGAGAAATACGATCCAAAAATTAAATCATTCAATTTTGTAAATAAAGATTGATTAAATAATAATGAGTGAATTTTATACTGAGCTCCTATTGCTGTAAAAGATATTTTTTGTGAAACTTGAGTAGTTACAACATGTGCATCAAATATGCTTAGAGATTTCAAACCACCTTATAATTCAACAGTTATACAAAAACTAGTAGATGAAGGTATGAGTTCTCTATGAAAAGTAAATATGGATGAGTTTGCAATGTGATCTACAAGTGAAAGTTCAGCACTAAATACTACAGTAAATCCATGGTGAACAAACAGAATACCATGAGGTTCTAGTGGATGATCTGCAGCAGCTGTTGCAGCTTGACTGGCACCAGCAGCTCTTTGAACAGATACATGATGAAGTATTAGACAACCTGCATCTATGTGCGGAATAGTATGATTTAAACCAAGTTATGGTAGAAATTCTAGATACTGAGTAATGGCTATGGCATCTAGTTTGGATTGTCCTGGTACTCTTACAAAAACTGTAAAAGACTCAGCACTACTTTATGATATCATGAATTGATATGATCCAAAAGAAAATACTTCTCTTCCATGAAAAGACCAAATAAATCCTAAAATATGGGAATCAAAAGATTTAAAATGAATTAAAATTTGAGTTCCAAAAGAATATTTTGAGGAATGATTAGATGAGTGAGTAAAATCTAGAATATCTGAAGCAGTGCAAAAAATGAAAGAATTATGAGCTGAAATAGTAGAAATTAGCCTACCAATGACTAAATATGCTATAGCTACATATTATATAATAATGCCAGCTGAAGTATCAACTAATCTATCTAGATATGATTGAATAAGATTTTGACATAATTCTAATGAGTTATATTGAACGACGGATGAATTATTTATGCATAATAGGGAAGAGTGATTCTGAGATGAAGCAAAAAGAAGAATAGTATTATGAAGTTATGTATTATCAGCTTGATATTATGATGCATATTTCAAAAAAGCTACTCAAATAAGAACCTTAATAATTGAAGATTTCAATAAAGCTTTTAAACAAGTAGATGCTATTATATCACCAGTTGCACCAAGTGTAGCATGGAAAATATGAGATAAAATGGATGATCCAATCAAAATGTATTTATCTGATGCTTACACTATACCAGCTTCATTAGCTTGATTGCCAGGAATATCAGTACCTTGCTGATTTGCAGAATCTGAGGATAATGAAAAGGAATTATTACCTGTATGAATACAAATTCTTACTCCTAGATTGGAAGAAGAAAAATTGCTAGAAATTGCATATGTTTATGAACAAGCAACTAATTTTGCTAAAAATATTCCATCTGGTTATGAAGATTAATTAGTTTTTTAAAAATATTAACATTTATATAGCTATGCTTAAAAAAATCCTTTCATATGTGTGAATTTATATAATTTTGTTTAATTCTATTTACACTATTTTTCTTGTAGATCAATCATTTGCAAATAATGATTTGAAATTAACTCAACCATCGAATAAAACTTATAATTCTAGTGATTATAAGAATTATTCTACTGATACACTGATAGTAAAATTTAAAAATACTAAATCTAGGCTTAATACTAGTAGTATTACAAATACTTTATCATCATTTTGAAAGTCTAATATAGAAATGTTAGATAATATAAATGTTTGATTAGTACATTTTGATAAACCTATAAAAGATCTAAATAAAGTTGTTTCTACATTAAAAAGTTTAAATAATGTAGAATATGTAGAACCAGACTATGTCAGAAATCTATCTTATACAGGTGTTGCAACTACAGATACATTTAGTAATCAACAATGGTATTTGGATTCTATAAATGCATCTGAAGCATGGAAAATGTATAATGATACAGAAAATAAAACTATAGTATCAGTAAATGATTCAGGTATAGATTACACTCATTTAGATATTACTTGAACATTAAAAAATCTTTCATCTAATTGTAAAGATGATACATGAAATATTATAGTATCTTGATGTCCAAATAATTGATGGAATTTTGAATGAAGTTGATCATATAATCCTGTTACTTCAGTTTTAGCTGAAAATGATATTTATGATATAAACTGACACGGTACACATGTATCATGAATTATATGAGCTGTAAAAAATAATTGAAGAGGAATAGTATGAGTAACACAAAATTCTGAAGTATTTGGTTCTAGAATATACTCATATCATAAAAATTATGCATTATTTTATGTTTCAAATACAATTAGAGCATTAAATTTTGCAATTCAAAACTGAGCAAAAGTTGTAAATGCAAGTTATGGATGAATAAATTTTAGTCAAGCAGAATATGATGCAATAAATGTTGCAAAAAATGCTGGTGTTTTAGTAATTGCAGCAGCATGAAATAGCGGAACAAATAATGATTGAGTATCACCATTTTATCCAGCTAGTTATGATCTAGATAATATAATATCAGTTGCATCAGTATGATGAAATGACCAATTAGCAAGTTATTCTAATTATTGAGCAAATACTGTAGATATAGCAGCACCTGGATGAGATATATGAGTACAAGATACTTGAATATTAGCAACTTACCCTAATATAACTGAGATTTTTTCTCATGATATGAATAGTTTTTCTTGAATAACATTGACATGAACTTGATTGAATTGGAATATTTATAGTTGATTAGCTATAGAAACCCAGTCTTGAGCATTTTTATGGAATTCTACATATACTTGAAGTGAAGATAAAACATTGGTATTTAATCAAAAATTTGACTTATCAGGTGCAAAGTTTGCTAAATTTAATTGATATATTGAGTGTGAATTATCAGCAGGAGACAATTTAGAAGTATTAGTAAACGACCAAGTAATATGAACTTCTCAAAATAATTGGACTTATGAAAGAGCAGTAGTATTTAACTATATTGATGTTGAATTACCTATACCATCAAATCTATATACATCAGATTCAGAATTAAAAATAAGATTTAATTCAAATAATGATTGAGTACAATGAATCATAGGAGATTTAAATAATTATTGATGATGTACAATTGATAATATAAAAGTAGAAAAATATAATACAAATTCAAATTCATATGCAATTCTTCAATGAACAAGTATGGCTACACCATTAGTTACATGATTAGCTGCTATGTTATGGAGTTATAAACCTGATCTTACATATAGTCAAGTAAAGGATATTATACTTACTAGTAAAGATACAATACCATCTCTAACTTGAAAAGTTGCTACTACTTGAAAAATTAATGCACAAAAATCTATAAATGAACTTATTTCAAGATATTGAATAACAAAAAATTGAGAAATAAGTTGAAATATATTAACATTACCATATATAAATTTAAATTGAAAAAATGTTACTTTTAATTCTTCAGTGATTAATTTTAATTCAACATGAACAATTATAAGTTTGAGTTGATCATCTATACTTTGAGAATCAGATTTTAATATTTGAATTTGAAAAAGTATTTATAATAATTGAAATAATATTTTAAGTACTTCAAATGATTTCTCAATAATAGCAAAAAGTTCTACAGGATTATTATTATCTAATAGTTGAACTACTAGTTGAAATTCACTTATAATAACATATACATGAACAAAAATAGGTGATTATAATCTTGAATTACATTGAGAAAATTATTGATTACTTTATAGTTGAGCTTTATCTACAGATATACCAGTGCCTATAAATAATAGCTTTACATGAGGATTATCAGCGTATGTATATAAAAAATGAGACTTATCAAATTGAATTTCTACAGGAATTACATTAAAAGTTTTAGATAGTATATTTTTGAATAATTTATCATTTAATTATGTATGACAACAAACAACAATTACTTGATCACTAAGTTTTGCAAGTGGAGCTTATACTAATAGTACATGAACAATATTAAATGTTACTAGTTCAGTTTATCCAGTAGATTATCAAATAACAGGAGATTTATTGAATACTCAAACAGGTACTTTAAATAATACTTGATCAATAAATCTATGACTTACATCATGAGATGGAGTAAAAAATATAAATCTAGTATTAACTAAATCATGATATACACAAAGTCAAACTTATACATGAAATATCATATTAGATAAGACAAGTCCAGTAGTAAATATATCATCACATACTAATAATCAACAAGTATGACTATCTACTATTACTTTAATTTGATCTATTTCTGAGGCTAATTGAGTATCAAGTTTACTTATAAATTGAACATGAGTAACTCTATCATGATCTACATTTTCAAAAAATATAAGTTTAGTTCCATGAAATAATACCATTACTTATCAAGCTACTGATTTAGCTGGAAATGTATCTACTGGTTCAATAAATATAGTATATCAAACCTACAATGTAGATAACAATACTTGAAATACTAATAATACAGGTTCTCTTCTATTCTTAGGTAATAATACATCATCTACTTGAACTATATTTAACTCAACAGGTAGTATTACTATAAACAGTTCTACTTGAAGCCATAGAGTTGTACTAAGTTTAAGTTGATTAACTATTACTTCAAGTTCTTGGGATGGAATATTTAATCCTCCTTCTCAAATAAGTTTTAGTGGAACATTTAATAATTCATGATATACACATATACCTTCTCTTACTTTTGATATATGAAGCCATAATACAGAGTTGAATCTTACATGAACCACTGCACAAGTAAATTTATTTGTAGGTACTAGTCAAAATTGAAGAACCCTTTCAATTTTTAGATCTACAAATAATTGAGTAAGTTATAGTTTATTAACTACTTGTTTAGTAAGTTCTGGAATATGTAGTTTTTATACAGACAAATTTTCATTATTTACATTAGCTACTTCTGGTTCTTCTAGTAGTTCTAGCTCATCAAGTAACTCTAGTTCAAATTCTATATGATGAACTTCTCTTTGATGAACAATGTCTTCTATTAGTACTTGTATTGATACACAATTAGAATGTAGAACTATTACAACAGGTACATGAAATACTAATAAATGGTACAAAAAAGAATGAGTAACATGTGAATGATGAAATCTATGAAAAGTTTGTAGTATAGATAATATTACACAAAGCCCTTTAAAATCTAATTATAATATTAAAAAACATAAACCAGTTAAAGATTTATTAGAATGATATATTTTTAAGTCAAAAGCTATTGAAAAAATTTTTAAACAAAAAAGTTTAAATTTAATAAAAATAGATGACGATTTATCTAATATTGTTTATTTATCATCTGGTATGGATAATTATAGGGAAGAATATAGAACCCTATATACTAAATTGGTAGAAAGTGCAAAAAAACTAGATGACTTATTATCTAAAAAGGATGCTAAAGCATATCAAGAAGAATATAAAAAGTTCTTATCAATTAATACTAGTTTAAATAATTATAAAACTGATTTAAATATTAGTTTTGTACAAGTATGATTAGACAAAATATACTATTTAAAGTATAAAAATACTAGAATAAATAAAATGCAAAGTGATTTATTTAAAAGAATAAATAAAAAACAAGCAAATACATATATATATAGATTAGCTAATAAAGTAACTTATAATTTAAATGAATTATTGACTAATAAAGTATTAACAAAAGAAGAAATTCAAATTATTAGAGCAGATACAATAAATACTTATAAAGAATTTATACTACAATCAAAGAAATTAGCTAAAAAATAATTATTTATCATCGCTATTTTGACAATACAATCACTAATATGTTATAATATTAGTGATTATTTTTATTATAAAAAACTATGATAGATCAACTAGCTCAATTTAAGCAATGAAAGTGAATAGATATACAAAGAACTGCAGAAGAAGAAAAAAAAGATAAAGAGTATAATGAACCATTAAAAGTATCTTTTCAAGAACAAAAATCTAGATTAGCTGAGTCTTTATACTGATCATTTAAACCTAATAATTATGAAAAACCTATTGATAACTCAAACAATACTGAATTAATTTTCGATTCTTCAAATTTGTCAGATTCGTTAGATAATAAAGATAAAAATAATTCTGAATTACAAAATCAAGATATAAATAATGAAAAATTATGAAATAATGAAATGATAAGTAATGATTCCAAAGTATTAGATTTTAAAGAACAAGAAAAAGCAGATTTGAGTAAATTTAAGGAAGATCCAAATTATCCAATTCTTGAAAGATTTACAAAAATACAATGAAATGATTGAAAAATATTAGATTCTACATATTTAACAGATAAGGACTTACTTTGAATTTCAAAAGTATTAAATCAAAATGAATCAGAAGATCCTTTGAAGTATCTTAAAAATAACTTATCAAAAATAGATTTTAAAAACTCTAATACTATGATTTTTTTATGAAAATATCTTGATAAAATTATTTATTTAAATAAAGATAAAAAGGAGTCAAAAAATGATTGATGAGATGAAAAATTAGCATTACCTGAAGAATTCAAGAATAACCAAGTATTAAATAGAGAAAATGATGATATTGTACAATTATTAATAAAAAATCATACAAAGTTACCTGATACACAAAATTGAGAGCCAAATTTTAATAAAGATATTTTAACAACATTTGAAATAACAGCAAATAAGTTAATAGAATGAAAAAATTTTCCTAGAAATGATGTGTTTGATTTAGTTATGAAAGATGTTAAAAATTGAGATTTAGAGACTAGATACAATGCATTATGATACATACATAATTTGGTAAATACATCTGAGTGAATAAAGTGAGAGAGAAATGAATCATATAGCGAAAATTCTTTAGATGACGAATTTACTAATCAGGAAGAACTAGACTGAGAATTAGCTAAAATGAATTCAGAATTAATCGAAGCAAAAAATAAATGAGATAATAAAAAAATTAAAGAAATTCAAGAACAAATAATATCTATAGATAAAGATAAATCATCTTGAGAAGTATTTGAATGATGAAAAATTGACAAAGTATCTGATAAATCTCCTCAGATTTCAAAAAATGTATAAAAAAGAAGAAAATTATATTTTTTCTTCTTTTTTTCTAAACCATATTATTAAAAATAGAATAATCATAAAATATAATAATTCTATATAATTTTTATATATTCAAAAGTCAAACTTAATAATTGCAAAGTCCATTTTTCAAAAAAAATGTACAACCATGATATCCCATTTTAAGAATATCCAAGTTATATATCAGACTATGATTCATGCAAAAGGATAGACAAAATAGACAATTATAGATAGAAAACCAAAAATCATTGCTATTGGTATAGTCCAAGTTACTGCTATATTAGCCAATGGTGACAATATGGACAATTGGCCAAAATTAAATATCATAATTGGCAATGTTGTAGTCATTGCTGCTAAGGTAAGAGTAAATGCTGTTTTTATTTCTAAGAAGTCAGGTAAGAAAAAAAATACTTTTTCAAAGAATTTTTGTGTATATATTATTCAAATAACTGCTAAAAAACTTAAATGAAGTGATACATCATAATTTAAACTATATGGTGATATAAATACCATTATAGATAGTGTAAGTAATATTATAGATAATATATTTCATTTTCTACCTGATAGTAGTATATAATATCAAATAAGTCCCATAATTGAAGCTCTTATTACAGGAGCAGTATCTCATACTAGAATAGTAAAAAAAATAATTCACAAGGTAATAATTATGACTCTTAAAGTTGTTGGTAAATATCTAACTATATATGTTAAAAATAAAATAATAATAGTTATATTGAATCAAGAAACAGCTATAAAGTGTGTAAGTCAAGAGTTGTTAAAATTTTGCTTTAACTCTTCTGGTAGTGACTCCCTAGCTCATAATAATATTCATCATAGAAATATAGCCTCTTCTTTAGGATATATTTTGTATATTGTATCTAAAAAGAATTTTCTTAATTCTATTATTCTTTTTTCAACTATATTAATTTCTTTTTTTCATACTATATCAAAATTATAAACATTAGACTTAAAATACAAATTTTTTGCTAACATATAGTTTTTGTATGAAAAATCATTGAAATCCTCAAAAATAATAAAACGAGTTTTTGTTTTTATTATGTCTCATTTTGATAAATCATAATTTTTGTCTAATGATAATACTACATTTATTGTTTCATTATTTTTTATGTCTCCTATTTTTAGTAATTTTGCTATATATTCTTTTTTGTACTCATTTATTTTGTTTAATTCATCTATTTCTACTACTATTTCATAATTTTTTCAATTAAAATATTGCTTTAAACTATTTTCTATTAAATTTATTTTATATATATTATAACTTGATATAAGTATTCATATTATAAATCATAAAATACTAATTATTAATATTTTATGATATTTTCTTGTTAATATATAATATCATAAAAAAAGCACTACCAATATAAGTAGTACTATCATTGATTTAGAGGCATCTTCAGTTGTATTATTTATATATACACCTAGTAGGAAAAATATTGAACTATATATAAATAATAAATTTTTTGTTATCATTTTATTTAATTTAGTATAATTTTTTCTTTATCTTTACCTTCATTAAATTTTAATATTTTTAATAATCTATATCATGCAAATCATATTAATATTATAGATAATGATTGTGTTAAATTTATTCAAATTGAATCTTTAAATATGTCATATTTTCAGCTAAAAAATTCAAATATTAAGAATAATGAAGCCATAGAAACTAGTCATACATATCAAATTAATCACTTAATATGTATATACATAGAACTAATGTATGATAAAGAAAATAATATAAAAAATAATATAGAATATATAATAGGAAGAGGGAATATCGGAACTTGAAATGGAATAGGAGTAAATGGATGTGTATATAGAATTTCTATTCATATTGAAGTTTCTCTACCATATACTTGACCTCATAGAAATGCTCAAATGAAACCTATTGAAAGTATAAATAGTAATGAAATAGTCAATCAATCTATAAAATTATCTAGTTTTTCTTTTCTAATTCTTATTGTAATATACATTACTAAAAAGAATCATATTATTGCTCATGCAAGAGAAAAATTATAGTCATTCATAATAAAAAACTCATATGTATTTTTTATATATTTTAAGTCATGCCATTTTCATAAAACATAAAATAATCTAGAAAAGAAAAATACAGAAAGAAAGTACCATAATATATTCTTTTTGAAAATCACATAGTCAAATCAAAATTTTATAGATAATTTTTTTAACATCCAAATAAATAGGAAAAAACAAAGAGCTAATGTTAATCAAAATGTATATAAAATAAATCATTTTATAGGCTCAAATAATGGAAACATGGTAATTAATAATGAATAAATAATAATGAATAAATAATAATGATTTTTTAAGTTACATTTTTAAACTTTATTCAGAATTATCAATAATTTTTGATAATTTCTATTCATATATAAAAAAGAACAATGAAATTATAAGAGTTTTTTGAATAATTCAAAATTATTCATTATTAATTATTCATTTATTTTTATGCTCTACTTCTATATTCTTTTGTTCTAGTATCTATAATCAATTTATCTCATACATTTATGAAAAGTGGTACAGGAATAACTAATCAAGTACTCATTGTAGCTGGTTTTTTTCATCATGTTGCAGTATCTCATTTTTCACCAGGTGGAGTTTCTATTACTTCTAGTATACAAGTAGGTTCTAAATTGATATTTATTGGTTCTCAATTAAACTCTTGAAGCATTACTTTATCTCATTCTTGTAAAAATAACTCTGCTCAATCTAAACTTTTTCTAAGTATACTTACTTGTTCATAAGTTTCTTGATTCATAAAATAATAGTTTTCACCATCATTATATAAGTAATCATAACTATTAGTAGTTATGTCAGCTGGAGCGAAATTATCTTTATCAGAGAATGTTTTTGGTACATTTGATCATGTTAATAGATTTTTTGCTTTTATGTTAATAATTGAACCTCATCTTCAAACTACTTTTTGAGAATAAGCAACAACTTCATAAGGTTGTTCATCCATTAAAAATTTCTTTCATATCTTTAAATCGCTAGCATTGTACATTTTTTTAAATTAAAAATTAATTGGTAATAATGAATAATTGTAATACATTATTACAAGAATTATATAGATTATTTTTATTTATACAATATTTTTTATAAATGTATATAAAATTAACAATCATTCATTATAATTTATTCATTTTTCATTATTTTGCTATTTCTATAACTCTCATTTCTCTTATAAGATTTACTCTAACTTCTCAAGGATATGATAATTTTTCTTGAATATTATCAGCAATTTTTTTAGCCATTTCAAATGCATCTATATCAGAAACTGTTTTAGCATCTACAAATACTCTTATTTCTCTACCTGCTGATAGAGCATAAGCTTTATTTACACCAGAAAAACTTTGCACTAATGCTTCCATTTCTTGAACTCTTTTTAAATAATCTTCAATTACTTCTCTTCTAGCTCATGGTCTTACAGATGAAATTGCATCAGCTACTTGTACTATAGCTGCTTCAAGTGAAATATTGAATTGTTCACCATGATGATTTTCTATCATATCAACAACTTTAGCATTTAATTTATACTTTCTACCAAGTATTCAACCAATTTCTGGATGAGTTCCTTCATATTCTTGATCAAGAGCTTTACCTATATCATGTAATAATCAACCAATTTTTACTAAATTTGTATCAGCTCATAATTCTTTTGCAATATTTTCAGCTATAATAGCAACTTCTTTTGAATGTTTTAATATATTTTGACCATAACTAGTTCTAAATCTTAATTTTCCAATAATAGGAATAATTTCATCAGGTAAGTTTCTTATTCACAATTCATCTACTACTTTGTTTCCTAATTCTTTTAATAACATATCAGCTTCTTCTTCAGTTTTAGCAACAATTTCTTCTATTCTAGCAGGTTGTATTCTACCATCTTCTATTAATTTTTCTAATGATTTTTTTGCTATATATCTTCTATATAAATCAAATGCAGAAATAAATACAGTGTCTGGTGTATCATCAATAATTAACGATACTCATGCTGCTCTTTCGAAAGTTGTGATATTTCTACCTTCTTTTCCTATTAGTTTTCATTTAATGTCATCAGAAGGTATTGGTATTAGAGTTGTAGTAACTTCACTTGTCACATCTCAAGCATATTGTTGAATAGATTTTAAAATTATATCTTTTGCTATTTCTTTCTTATCATCTTCTATTTTTTTCTTGTATTTTGTAATTATATTTATTCAATCTTTTTCAAATTTTTCTTTTATATCATTCAAGAATAATTCTCTAGCTTGTTGCTCAGTTAATTTAGCCATTTCTGACAATTTACCATCTAGTTCTTGTTTCATTAATTCTAACTCATCTTTTTTCTCTCTCAATTCATCTTCTCTTTGAATTATTTTATCTTGTTTTTCTTGAATTATTTCCAATTTATTTTCTATTTTTTCTTCTCTTTCTATTATTCTTTCTTCTATTTTCTCTGCTTTTTGGATTATATCCAAGCTTTCTTTCTTTGCTTTTTCTAATATATTTTCTCTTTTATGCTCTGCTTCTTTTATTATTTTTTCTGCTTTATCTTGTGCTTTTGCAGCTTTTTTATTTTGCCATATGTAATGCACTACTACTGAAAGTGCAATTCATACAACAACTCAAACGATTAACATTATATATGTCATTTTTTAAGATGTTAAGTTATAATATGTTCATTTAAGAACTTTTATTATAAAATTAGTTTCTTCAAAAATCATGTAATTTATAATATATGAAATATCTATACATTCTTTGTCAATGCATATTATCCATATATTTAATTACATTTATCTATTATATTTTATAGTGATATTTTAGTGAATATAAAACTTGTTTTTTATTTATTTTTTATTCTTTTAAAATAATTAATATTATTTGATTGATTTTTAAAGACTCAATTTTTATTTCGGTTTATACTTTTAAATTTTATTTAAGTATACTTGTAAAAATATTTTACAAGTAATAATATAGTACTTATTTTTTAAATAAAGCAATAAAAAAAACTATTTCAGAATTAGAAATAGTTTTTTTAAAATGTAAATATTATTATTTTTTCACTATATAATAATTATTAACATTATTTACTCAATTTCATGTAAATTTAAGCGCATGTACTATAATTCTTCACACACTATTATTTCATGTTCATTCCCAGTTTTGGTCTATTACATAAATATGAGTTTTACTAGTAGATAATACAATTGCTACATGTTTGTTATTGTATTTTCAATTTGCTCAAAAAGTAGCTATAACATCTCATCTAGCAGGTAATTTTGTATCTGTAACTTGTTCTCATTTTATCCATGTTGAAGTAGTTCATAAATCAGTAACAGCTTTTACAAATCATACACATTGATTTTTATATCAATAGTCATAATCTACTTTATTAGTTAATGATATATGTCATATATCATTTTTTTCTGTTACTCAAAATTGTTTTATATATTCATTTGAGTTTTTATATAATAATTTCCGTGCTAGATTATTTTGAATTATTACTGTTTCTAGATTATTTTTGTCTTTGAATATTTTATTTAGTGCAGTATTGAAAGTAGATTTCATTTTTGCTTTCATATTATTTTATTAAATAGTAAATAAAAATAACACTAATATATAAATAAATTATATAAATATAATAAATATTGCAAATAATTGATATTAAAAAAATACAAACACAAAATTATATAATCTTGTGTTTGTATATGAGTATTAATCTTCATCAGATAGAACGAAACCTCTATCTTCTCTAACTTTAGTAGCAACATTAGTTGGAACTTCTTCATAATGATCGAATTCCATTGCATATGTAGCTCTTCCTTGAGAAGCAGATCTTAAATCAGTCATGTAACCAAACATTTCAGATAATGGAACATAAGCAGTAATGATTTTAGCCATACCTCTGTTACCCATTTCTTCAATTCTACCTCTTTTTGAGTTAAGTTGTCCGATAACATCACCCATATATTCTTCAGGAGTGTTAACTTCTACTTTCATGATTGGTTCTAATAGAGAAGCTTGAGCTTTTCTACATGCTTCTTTGAATGCTTTAGAAGCAGCTAATTTAAATGATAATTCAGAAGAATCTACTTCATGGAATGAACCAAATGTCAAAGTAGCTTTGATATCTACCATTGGATAACCAGCAACAAAACCTCTACTATATGCTTGATCTAGACCTTTTTGTACACCAGGAATATATTCCTTAGGAATTGTACCACCAATAATTTTATTTACGAATTTATTAGTTGGTTTTTCTTTTAATTCAGCTTTTTTATCATCTTCATCCATTTCTCTATATGGTTCGAAAGTGATTACTACGTGACCATATTGACCTCTACCTCATGTTTGTTTAGAGTATTTATGTTCTACATCTTTAGCAATATTTTTTATTGTTTCTCTGTATGATACTTGAGGAGCACCAACATTACATTCAACTTTGAATTCTCTTTTCATTCTATCAACAATGATATCCAAGTGTAATTCACCCATACCAGATATAATAGTTTGAGAAGTTTCTTCATCAGTATGAACTTTGAATGAAGGATCTTCTTCAGCTAATTTTGATAATGCCATACCCATTTTTTCTTGATCAGCTTTAGTTTTTGGTTCAACTGATATAGAAATAACTGGTTGAGGAAATTCAATAGATTCAACTAAGAATTTATCATTGATATCACATAAAGTATCACCAGTTTTAGTTGCTTTTAAACCAATAATTGCACCTATGTTTCAAGCAGTAATTTCTTGTATTTCTACTCTCTCATTAGCATGCATTTGAACAAGTCTACCTACCCTTTCTTTTTCACCAGAAGTAGCATTATAAATATAAGTACCTGATTTTAAAGTTCCAGCATAAACTCTAGTAAATGTTAATCTACCTACGAATGGGTCAGTAGCAATTTTGAATGCTATAGCAGCTAAAGTTGAATCATTTGAAACAGGAATTTGTTTAAATGTTTCTTTAGTGTCCAAATCTTTACAATCAATCATTGCATTATTTACATCCACGGGTGATGGTAAATATTCAACAGCAGCATCTATAACCATTTGTACACCGATATTTTGTAATGCAGAACCACAAACTACAGCATATAATAGATTATTACTAACAGCTTTTCTTAAACCTTTTTTGATATCAGCAACTTCTAAATCACCATTTTCAAAATATTTATCCATAAGTTCATCATCTTGAGATGCAACTTTTTCAACCATATCTTCTCTTAATTCTTTACATCTAGCTAATATATCGTCAGGAATAGCAATTTCTTTTATAACTTCACCTGAATTACCTTCAAAATGGTAAGCTTTCATTTCAATAAGATCAACTATACCAATAAATGTTTCAGCAGCACCAATAGGGTATTGAATAGCTACAACTTTATCTCAAGCTAATCTCTTTTTGATTGTATCAATAGACATTTCGAAATCACCACCCATTTTATCCATTTTGTTTACAAAAGCGATTCTAGGTACTGAATATTTATCTGCTTGTTTCCAAACTGTTTCAGACTGTGGCTCAACTCATTGTGATGCATCAAATACAGCAACTCAACCATCAAGAACTCTAAGTGATCTTTCTACTTCGATAGTAAAATCAACATGTCAAGGAGTATCAATAATATTTATTTGATGATCTTTCCAAAAACAAGTAGTAGCAGCAGAAGTAATAGTAATACCTCTCTCTTTTTCTTGTTCCATCCAATCCATTGTACCTTGTCCATCATGAGTTTCACCAATTTTATGAATTCTACCAGTATAGAATAAAATTCTTTCTGTACACGTAGTTTTACCTGCATCAATATGGGCAATAATACCTATATTTCTTATCTTATCTAAAGGAGTAACTTTACTCATTTGTAATAATTATTAAAATTTAAAAATATTTTAAAAATACAAAGATAATCCATCTATATTTATTTCTTTATAAAAAGTAATAATTTTGACGGATTTAACTCTATTTTGTGCCGGGATTTTACTCAAATGTTCATATAAGTCAAATGTTTTTTATAGCTAAATTCGCTATATGAAAAGCTATGATTTAATCATTAAATTATTATTTAATAAAAATATTTTAGATTAATATTTTGCAAAAAAAAGACTATATTAATAGTCTTAGATCTCTTCAACTTCTAATTTATCTATATATTTAGATATTTCAGAGATGATAAATTGTGATATATTATCAGATTGTTCAGCTTTTATACTTATATTTATTTCATTTAAGAAAAATGTAAATATTTTCGAAGTATATGCTTGAAGTACAGTTTCATCAGTTTTAATTAGTTCTTTTATTTTTTCTGTTTGCAAACTAGAATATTCAATAGTTACACTGTCTATAATATCTTCAATCCAATAATTAATCCTATCTTTTATTTTAGAATTAATATTACTATCATCAAATTCATTTGCTTCAGATGATTTTTCATAATCAAAAATTATATCTTTTTTATTAGATGTTGATCTTATTTCGTGGCTAATTTCTATGTTAATTAGAGATAATATTCATAATACAAAATTTGAAGCATATCATAGATGAATAGAAGCAAACAAATTATCTAATATTGAATCATATTTTTTATCTACAATTATCTTCACCAAAAATCAAGCTAATAAAAAATCATATTTTTTAGCTTTTTTTTCATCTTTTCCGACTTTTGCAACTTTAGCTCAAGCTTTTTTTGTACTTTCTTTGTACTTTTCACTAGATTCTTTTGAGGCTTCTGCTGATTGTCATAGTCATTGAGATGATTCTATTTCTGGAGAATAATCTTCTAATCACATATTTTTAAAATATTAATTATTTTTAATACAATATTATAATAGCATATTTTTTATATAAAACAAAATTTAACTTATCTCTATTCATATAGAATAAACATTTATATTGTTTTTTCACTTTTTTACTTGTTTAAATGACTTCTTATGATTTCAAATTTCTACTTCATTGTATAAGTGAAGAGCATTAGTCTGACAAATGGGTTTTATTTTTCTCAAATCAGATTTTATAAGTCTTTCTTTTACATAGTGGCTATTATAGTAGTAAACTATGTATGACCTAGGTAAGACAAAAACAGATTCTATCAGTATATTTCTCTTTAAATATACTTCTGGAGTTATAAGCATATTTTCTAAAATTGCTTTTTCTAATATATGAGTAGGAGGTACATTATTTATAGTCCTATAAAATATTAGTGCATAATATCAATTATTTTCAAGTGTTTCTAATTGATTTTTCCTTATTACTGCTGCATTTCATATTCTACCTACTTTTATTTCTAATTGCTCTCAAGTGCTTAGTATAGCATCAAATCATTTATTATTTGTTTTGTTTATTTTTTTGCATCATAATAATCTACATGCTATATCTTCTGCCATATTTGAAGTCACTTTTTTCACAGCATTAGAATATGGATTGTCTACTATTTCTAATACTTTTTCTCTTGTTAGTCAGTTACATTGTTTTATATCTATGATTTTACTTTCTCACGTTTCTATATCCACTCCATAACCTGGAGTAATACTTATATCAAAAGTATTGTTTATTATATTTTCATTCATTGCTATATACTTATTTTTACACATCTTTCTATTCATGAATTATCATTGAATATTTCATAACTTATTCACAAAGTATTTAGAAATTTTTCACATACTTCTTTTTGGTCAAATCATATTTCTATAAATAAAATCATATTTTCTAAATAATTTTGTTTTTTCAATTCTATACATTGTAAAATCAATTTTTCATATAATTCAAATCATGTATTTTCTCATCCATAAAGCGCTATATCTGGTTCAAAATTAATAGTTTCATTATCCATATTTTCAAAATCACCATTTTTTATATATGGTAAATTAGCTGTTATGATTAAGTTCTTTCCTATTTTGTAGCTATTCCTCCCTTGATAAGGGGAGGGTAGGAGGGGTTTTAATAAATCTCATTTTATTTGATTTATTTGATTTTCTAGTTTATGTAATTTTATATTTATTTTACTTATTTCTAAAGCATCTTTTGAAATATCTACTAGAAATGCATTTTCGATTTTATTAATATTTTTCAATATAGAAATAGCTATACAACTACTTCAAGTTCACACATCTATTAATGTAATATCTTGATAATTTCTTCCCTTTTCAAGGGAAGTCCCCGAAGGGGGATGGGTTAATCAATCTATCTCTTCAATAGCTTTTTCGACCATAACTTCAGTATCATTTCTAGGAATAAGTACTCTATTATCTACATAAAAATCTAGTCAAAAAAACTCAGCATTATTAATAATGTATTCTATTGGTTCTCAATTATTTAATCTAAAAAAACTATTTTTAATGTTTTCTATAAATTTATCATCAATATCATCACATAAAAATAACTGACTTTTACTAAGGTCAGTTATTTTTAATATTATTTTTTCTATTTTATTATCATTTATTCATAAATCTTTTCAGATTTTATATATTTCATTTTTTTTCATTATTTGTAGCCTCATCTCCCCTGATACGTGTCCAGTCTTTAGCTGGAAGGGGAGAATTGAGAGGGGTTTTAGAGATAAGATTGGCTAGTGTGGTGGGGTTAATTCTCAAATTTCTTTCTATTAAATATTTGAATAGTAAAGAATAATATAATAGTTAAATATACAATTGAGTATGCAGAGTTAAATAAAAAGAAATTTAAATGAAAATTTTCAAAACTTCATATAATATCTTTTATATTCAATGCTTCAAATGGAGGGAATAATAATTGTAATCATTTTGTGAAATATACAGCAACTACATTTCAAGTTTTATATGCAATATCTTGTAATATACTAAAACTATGACTTAAAAAATATATCATCAGAGATACAAGAATAGTAAGAATATTCGACATAAAAGTAGAGAAGAAAAATACTAGTCAAAGTAATATTTCTAATTTAAAAAATGTGAATAGTAATGAAAATGCAATTAATTTAGTTATTTCTATATCTTTTATTAATAATACAATTAAAAAAAGTATAGACTGTAAAAATATTATCAAAAATATAGTAGCAGAAAATCAGAAGAATTTACCTAAAATAAATTCATATCTTTGAATAGGTTTACTAAGTATCAAAAATATAGTTTTTCATTCTATTTCTTTGAATAATAGTTGTGATCAAACAAAAAGTACTCATACTAATCAAAATATTTCAATCATAGCTAATCAAAAATCAACTATTATTTTAGTATCATCTCAAATAGTCAGTTTACCTAATGCCATAGAAAAAACTATGAATACAAAAGCAAAAAATAGAATCAAGTATAAAAATTTGTTTCTAACTATTTCTTTAAATGTGTTTAATGCTATATTAATCATTTTTTATTTATTATTTTTTAAAATTTGACTAGTTTTATTTGTTACTAATGAACAAAATTCATGAACTGATTTATAGAATCACATTGGTTTTTTATGAAGTAATCTATGATGATTTCAATTATTAGAAATAACTTCAGCTCATTTTATTATTACTCACATTTTATCTCATAATCTATATCTCATATGTTAAAAATTATATTCTAAAAAGTCTTTATTTCAATTTGCAAATGAGAGTATATCCATACTTTTCTTTCATTCAAGTTTTATTTGCTTTAAAATGAGTATTTTTTTATCTTTGCAAACTATTCATATAGTTTTTTTGTCTATTTTAAGCACTTTTCAAGCATTTTCAATTCAATCAAATTTTATTAGTTCACAATCTTCAATATCTAGTTTTTTGTTATTATAGTATGTGTAAATTCATGGCCAAGTGTGATATGCTCTATACTTGTTAAAAATATTTATTCATGAGTCATTAATGAAATTTATTTCACCTTCTTCTTTAGATATTTTACTACAATATGTCGCTTTTGAATCATCTTGTTTTACTCATTTAATACTTCAATCCATAACTCAATTAAGAGTATTAATAAGTAATCCTGGTCATATCATTTCAAATTTATTAAATATGTCTTGAGTTGTGTCCAACTTGTCTATATCTATCTTTTTAATGGCTATTATATCTCACTTATCCATTCATTTAGACATATACATTATTGTCAATCATGTCTCTTTATCTCAATTTTTTACCGCTTCTTGAATTGGACTTGCTCATCTATATTTTGGTAATATGGAACCATGAATATTAATACATCCATATTTAGGATTGTCCAAAACTTGAGATGGAACTATTTTACCATAAGCAACTACTACAATGAAATCTAAATCTAGACTTTCAAGTTCACTGAAAAATTCAGTATTATTTTTAAATCTCTCTGGTTGTAATACTTTTATATTATGTAGTTTTGCTAGTTGTTTAATAGGAGTTTCTTCTATTACTTTATTTCTTCACACTGGTTTATCAGGTTGTGATACTACCAATTGTACATCTATATTTCAATTTTTTAATATTCAATCTAGAATATTTTTTGAGAATTCTCATGTTCAAAAAAATGCTATTTTCATTATTATTTCTTTATTTATTAAATACTCATTCTATTCCTATTTTACATAATGCAACCTCACCCTAACCCTCTCCTTAGAGGAGAGGGGATAAAAGGATTATTTAATAATTATTCCTTATGCGTCCTCTCCTCTAAGGAGAGGATTGAGGTGAGGTTTTAATTCTTATAAATTTTTCTTTTCAATTATTTTCAAAAAATAAATATAACTCATTATAATTATTTCAGTCTCATAATATAGTTTTAGTTCATCAAATATTTTTAATTACTATACTGTTTATTCAAGTTCATGTTTTATCTGATTCTGAATTTATAGCAATAAGTATTAATAAGTTATTTTTTTCTAGAAATATATTATCTTCATCAAAATAATTAATATATATATCATTTAATACTTCTCATGTTAATGTTCAGACTATTTTATAAAATGGTTCATCTAATAGACTAAAATCCTGATTTGTGTTTCATTGTCTAACTGCACTTGTATATAATTTATGTTTTTTGTATAATTTTAGACTTCATGTTAGACTAGAGTTTCAATTTGTCGATAATGTACCACTTCAATTTACTGAATTAAAATCTATTTTTTGATTATAAGGTATATCAAAATTATTTACATAAGTGACATATCATTTACTTCATGTTGAAGTATTTAATTGTATTTCATAATCAAATATTTCATTATTTTTTATTTTTTTATCTAGATCTTTTAAGTTATCCTCTATTGTGTTTACTTTTAATGTCAATTCCTGATTCTTTACGAAGTCATTGAAATAAAATACTCAAGTCGATGACAAAAGAGTAATAATAGTAATAACAACTATCAATTCGATATATGTAAATGCCAACTTGATTGGTCCAGCTTTAGCTGTGGCTTTTAATATTTTTTTCATTTTTTTCCTTTTAATAATTTTTCAGCTATTTTATTTATAAATATTACTACTACAATAATCACTCAAAAAACTATGATTTTACCTGTTTTATCCAAAAACAAAGCTGTAAGTCAGAATAAAAATGATAATGAGTAAACTAATCACAATACTTGCTCCCTTGTTAATCATATTTCCTGCAACCTATGATGCAAGTGTGTAAAATCTCAATTTAAAGGATTCTTTTTATTTATTAATCTTCTGATTATTACATATACAGCATCAACTGAATATATTCCAAATACTACTAATACAGTAGCAACTTTTCATCATGCTATTATAGCAAGTGTTGCTAGCATAAATCACAAAAACATAGTACCAGAGTCTCACATTAATATCTTTTCTTTCACATCAAACCACCAAAATGGTATAATTATTCATACAAGTACAACACTTATTCACATTATAAATTCTGCATTTCTTATTCATCATTCATAATCATCTTGATAGAATAATATTAATCATAAAAAGAATAATATTAGAAATGAAATAATTGATAGTCATGATGTATTTCACTGGATTCAATCAGTCCAGTTAAGTGCATTAAATATAAATACATACCACATAATAGTAAAAAATATTGGTACATAATAAATAGTATAATCAAATGCTACAAAATAGTAAGTTTCTAGGTTCGATATTCATCAAAATATATTACTAATATATCATATTTTGATTGATGTTATTCATATTACTGCTCAAATTATTATTTGAAAAAGTAGTCTTATTTTAGCACTTACATTTAACATATCATCTATAAAACTGATTCAAGTGATAAATAGTCAAAATATCCATATAAGTCATAGTTTGTAGTTGAAATCAACAAATATACTAGTTAGTATAAAGAATGCTATAAAAAATACTATTCACATTGAATAAGGAATTGGCTCTCTTTTTTTTCAATATTTTTTTGGATTATCTAAAATATTAAGTTTATAAAACAATTTTTTAAATCCTAGTATTATTACAAGCGAAGTAAATATTGATATTATAAAAATAGTTAAGTATTGTATAATCATAATTATATATATTTTTTAATTAATTTTAAATAGTATATAAATACTGTTCATGTTAATGTAAAGTATCAAAATGCTATTCCGTCTAGATTTCATAGATTAAAACTATTTATAACTCATATTAACGATCATAGAGTTAGTAATCAAATTCAAATTACATTTAACCAGTATCTATTTTTATCAATTATACTTACAAGTCAAGTTGTAATTAAACAAAATCATATTGCTTGTAAAATAGAGTATAACTCAAAACTAAAAAAATTAATAAATATCATAAATAGTACTATATTTAATGGTATAAATGTTTTTTCAGATAAATATTTTAATTCATTATTAAAATTAAAATATACTAGGTTTTTTACAGATGCTAATATATAAGCTATTTGCCATATTAGATATTGAGATTGTCCTAAATAGATTAGTCAGTATAGAGATACAAATGTAAATATTAAGTTTGAAGTTATTTGATTTATTGATCATTGTTTATTATTACCATTTGTATAATTACTTTGCATTACCATTATGAATATATTTCACAAGAAATTTGCTAGAAATAATAGTGAAATCTCAATAATATTTCACTTTCAAGTTACGTATACTGTTACTAGAGAGATAATAAGTAATAAGAATATCCACCAGTTTTCTTTTGAGAATGATTTTAGTTCTTTTAGTAGTATGTTCATTTTATTTATTTAATTATATCTTTTATATGTTAATGTTATCTGATTATTTTTCAAGTATTTATAATAATATTTGATTAAATATATTATAAGTGATATTATTTAATAGTAAACTAATTTTTCAACTAGAGGAGAATATTATGAGTGATGGTACTTTACATGTAAATAATTTGGAATTAGCTCAAAATACTATTGATGCTGCTATCCAAAAATCTGATATGGAACATATTCCATTCTGTGAAGCTGGTGTTCTTACTGCTGTGGATAATTATATCCAAGAAGTAAAAAACCAAAATGGAGGTAATGTAACAAATAGTTGGATTACTGCATTTAGAAACAAATATTTATGTGATTGTGAAAATTGTCAATTACAAAATTAGTTTACAATATGTTATGATGTCTATTTAGATTGTCATAATATAAGTATAAAAGCCCCTATTTATAGGGGCTTTTATTACATTTCATTGTATTTTTTGTCTCATACATATTCAAATCTAGGTTTTAATACTCAATCAATTTCTATATTTTCAAAAAACATAGACTCTGGTCTAACAAAACAAAAATCTTTTCAATATTCTTTAGTAAGCTCAAGAGTATCATATAATGCTTTATAAATAACTAGTGTTTCATTTGTTTCTGTATGTATTCATGTGCATATTACTTCATACAATTTATTTTTATAATGTTTATAAATTCATGTTTTCATATATTAAAATTGTTCATTAAGTTTTAATTTGCTTTGATAAAACATTCTACTAGAGCTTACACCAAATCTTTGAGCTGCAATTCTATCTATTCACATACCAAATGCAAAACCAGAAAATACTTCAGGATCTATTCATGCTCATGATAGTACTTTTGGATGTACCATTCAAGCTCATAATAACTCAACCCATCCAGTTGCACTACACATACTACAGTTACCATTTTTTGTTTCTCCTGTTCATTTACATAATTGACAAGATATGTCTATTTCTGCACTTGGTTCTGTAAAAGGGAAAATACTAGGTCTAAATCTCAATTTTGTATCATCTCATAACAATTTCTTCATAACTGTGTCTAGTGTCCATTTCAAATCTCAGAATGTAACTCATTTACCTACAACTAGTCATTCTAATTGATAGAAATTACAAGTATGTCTAGCATCTTCTTGTTCGTATCTGAATACTCTACCTGGTACTATTATCTTGATTGGTAATTCTCATTTTAACATAGTTCTTACTTGTACAGGACTAGTGTGTGTTCTAAGTAAGTTTTTTTGTCCACTTTGTTTTTCGTTATTTATATCATCAGATATCCAGAATGTATCCCATACATCACGAGCTGGATGATTGTCTGGAATATTTAGTTTGTCAAAGTTTAATTCTTCAGTTTCTACTTGAGGACCATCTTCTACTTTGAATCATAGTGAAATAAATATTTCTTCTAGTAGATTAGTAGTAATACTTATAGGATGTTTGTGTCATAGATTTTGGCTAGGGAACTGCGCTGTTACATCTATTTTTTCTTCTTGTTCTTGTTTAGCATATTTTGCTTCTTGTATTTCAATTGCTTTTTTCTCTACTTCTTTTTCTATTTCTACTTTTAGACTATTGGCCATAGGTCAGATTATTTTTTTATCATCATTTGATAAATCTTTTAATCATTTAAGAATTTCGCTCAATTTTCAGCTTTTTCCTAAAAAGTCTTTTTCTAATTCTTCTAGTTTTTCTATAGTATTTACAGTGTTTATACTTTCTAGAAATAATTTTTTCAAGTTTTCTAATTGTTCTTTCATTTTATTATTTTATTAAGTTTTTAATATATTTCATAATTTCAGTTTTCAATATCTTTTGTATTTAAATCAAATTCTATTTCAATTAAATCTTGTTGATTTTTCCAAGATACATTTTCTCCATTTTTCTTACCTTTTTTTAAGTAAACATATAGTGGTACTATTACTTCATTTTCTATGATAGCAATAACTCATCTAAAATCTACTAAATTTATTTTGTTTTTAAATTTAAAAAAAGGGTCGTGTAATGATATTAATATATGACTTTTATTATTTAGAATTTTTACTAAATCATTTTTACTTAAGTATTTAGTTAATTTTTTTAAATATTCTTTTTCAAACCTTTTTGTTATTAATACTTTCATTTATTATACATTAATTAGTATTTTTTTTAGCTTATCATAGTTTTTCTGAATACTTTTATTATTCATTAAACTATTCATTTCTTCTTCGCTAAAAGCCTCTATTTCAAATTTATCGTCATTTTTACTTCAAAAATTTACTTGTCTAGTAGATATAGTATTAACCATCAACATATTTATTAAATTAGTTGGATTTGTTCATATTTGTTTGGAAAAATTACTAAATGCATCTTTCAATTCCTTATCTACACTTATTGTCATTGTAGTTTTCATATCATTAATATTAGAAAATAACATTTTATACTAGTATTATATTATTTTTTATTATAAATCAAAAAAATGTTTCAAATAAGAGAAATATATTATGTAAATATAAATTATTTTGCTTACTAATTTGTATATTATTATTTGCAATATTAATTAAAAAACATATATTACAAAAGTAAAGTTTTTTAATTGAAAATTATTTTTATGTGTATATATAGCTTAAATGAATTGAATAAATCATATATAGAAAATGAGATAGTATCTTATATTTCTGAAATACTAAAAATTCAAAAGGAAATTGCATTAATTTTGGAGATAAAAAACAAGTCAATAAGTTATTTTGAAAACGAGTTTTTATCAAAAGTATTAAGTATTTTAGAATTAAGTAACAAAGTAATTTTAAAAAGTAAATGAGTTAATAATTCTGAATATGGTCTAAAAATATTAAAGAGATATGAGAGATTGTTTCAAAAGTCAGATAATATAAAAGATATAGACGAGCTATTGGAAATGTATTTATTAGGTATTTTAGAAGTTTTATCCATAGAAACTATTAGATTAGATTTTGATATTTACCCCCCTGCAAATCCAGAAACAATTAAAAAATGAAATTGAATATATGATAAAAAATGAAAATCAGTAGAAAAGTATAAATTATTTTTGAAATTATTAGTAAGCAAATGAATAAATTTATCAGAAATAATTGTACATGAGGAAAAACAAAATATTAGAAGAATAAGAAAAGGTCAATATAAAATAATCTATATATCACAAGATAAAATACAAAAAACTATAGTTATTTCAGATATAATAGGAGATGCTACATATATATATGATTGATTAATAAAAATAGAAAAATTTAGAGATTTAAAAAAATGAGAAATTATTGATTGATTGTCTGTTAAAAAGATAATATTTTGAATTAATTATCTAGAAAATTTGGAACAATATTTATTTGATGCTGAGAATAAAAATCATAATGAATATTTATTGAATAATGTAAGTGATATAAAATCATCAAATAAACTAAAAACATTATTAGAATTGCAAAATTTCATACTTTCTAAAAAAGAACAGTTAGCAACAGAAGCTAAAATATATGAAATTGATTGAATATGGTATTTTTGAGATACTAAAAGTTCAAAAAACTGGTTATATTTAAGAAGTTTTCCAAATTCATGATTTAATAGATCTAATTGAATATGAAATACTGAAGGTATAATAGAAAATTCTCAATGACTTAAGCAATTATTTAATGTATTATGATTTGAAGTAGCAACTGAGCAACAAGAAAAAAATAGATGGAAAAATATATTGGAATCATATAAATATAGTCTAGAAAAAGATGCAAATATATATGAAATAGACGGGATTTGGTATTTTTGAGACTGATGATGAAATAATAAATGGAGATATTTGATAAATTTTCCTAATTCTATATTTAATAAAAATAATAATATTTGAACAGAAAAATGAGCTATTAAAAATATTAAAGAATTAAAGAATTTATTTACTGTACTTTGATTGAGAGTAGCTAGTGACCTAGAAGAAAAAATTAGATGGTGAAATATAATAAGTTCTTATAAAGAAAAATTAGAGATTGAATCAAATATAGTAGAATCAGAAGGCATATGGGATTTTAGCAATGCGAGGTGAGCTAGTACTTGGAAATATTTAATTAATTTTCCTAATGCAGAATTCAATAGAGATAACTGAATATGAAATCAAAAATGAGTTATTTTGAATAAAAATGAATTAATTAACATGTTTAAAATAATGTGATTAAGAGTTAAAAGTGATTAGAATTAATAAATAAAATAAATATATGACAAATGTAATAGAATTTTGAAATTTTGTTGAATACAAAAAAAGAAATCATGAGACTAGTTTAGGTCTTGAATTACCGAAAAACGTGACTCAAATACCTACTTTTATGAATATATCGGATAGCTTGGAAAAAGAAATAGATGAGTTTCAAAATCAAATAATTATAGTAATAAAAACCATTATTGATAATTGAGTAGTAGATTATTTGGATACAACACATCAATCAAATACACAAAAGAATATAAAAAAACTTAACAAAGATACTAATAAATTATTTGATTTAATGAATAAGCATGCAATAATTATTGATTATACTATAGATTATTTAGAAAATGCATTGGATGTTTATTTTGAATGAAAGTTTATTCTTAATGCTATATGAGACATATTGAGTGTTTATAGAGATGAGGTTTTTGAAATACTGATGAAAAAGTATGTTGATAAAAATGATAATGAAGAAGTAGTATCAAATGAGATGTATTATAACAATGATGAAAATGAAGAAGCAGAATCAATGAATGATGATAATGATGAGTTACAACTAGAATTCGATAAATTAATAGAAAATATAATAAATAATTGAATATCAGATTATTTAGTTAGTATCAATCAATTAGATACGCCACTTATAAGAAAAAAATACTACGAAGTGACAAATAAAATATATGTTCAAATGTTATTAGAAGCAAATATTATTGATGATACAATAATATATTTGGAGGATGAAGTAAATTATACTTTTAATGACGATTTTATTATAAATGCTGCAAATGATTTATTATCAATTTATAGAGAGGATGTATTTGATTTATTGGTAGAAAAGTATGGTAATAACAAGTAATTTTTAAAGATCCAAACAAAAGTTTGGATTTATTTTTTGTGTCTTTACAAAAAATATATATATTTTATAAAATTATTTATATAAATGATTAAATTTTATGTATGACTTAAGTTCTATAACTAAAAAATATATATGACAAATATTTTGGGAAAGATGAAAAAGCTATTTTTTTAATTGAGCAGTTAATAATATTGATATTAAAGATACTGAAGAATCAATAATGTTTTTTTCTACTATAGAATGAAGCTATGATTTTTATGATGTGGCTTTATGATTATCAAAAACTAATAATAATTTAATATTTTGATGTAGTTGTATTTCATTTAAAGATAATAAAAAATGTAAACATTTATGAGCTTTAGCTTGCCAAATAGATAAAGATTATATCGTGAACGATGATTTGACTATACTCTCTAAAAAAGAAGAAGAGTTAAAAACTAAAAATCTAAGTATTTTGAACTCATTAGGTTTTATTAATCAAATAGATGATGTAGATAAGTACGAAAATTTATACAAAATTAAATTGGAGTTCAGTAAAGCAAGGTGAAATATTTATGTATGATTATATAAATGAAAAATTTTAAAAAACTGAGAATTATCAGCTTGAACAAAAGTTTATGCTAATGATATAGAATCATTTCCCTTTAAATATAGAAAATTAAAAACATTTTTAGAAAGCAAATGAACTAATAGTTACTGGTCAAGTGTTCCTGAACAGATGACTTTTAAAGATTCGCCAGAAATGTTTATGAATCTCATAAAAGATTTTTCACCTATTTATGATAAACATAATAAAGAGATTTCTATTGAAAAAGAACAATGAAAATTAAAAATAAAAACTAAAAAATTAAAAGAAGCTTGATATGAAATATATTTAGTTATTTGTTGTAAAGATACTGAATTAAGAATAAAAGATTGTAAGTTTTTTTTGTATAATTCACCTAATGATTTCCTTTGTTTAAGCAAAAAATATAATGTTATTTTTTGAAAAACAGATTTGTCTAAAAATTTTGTAAGTTCTATTTGAGATAGTATTCTTACATTATCAGATGAACAATTTCTAGAATTTAAAAAATGACCATTTTTTGAGAATCTATTAGAAAATACTGTTAGTATTGATGAAATGTGAATAGATTATAATATTTGAGTGCCAAAAAATAAATTGTTAATAGAAATTACTAATTCTTTTGATTATGTAAAAGTAGAGCATTTATATTTTTATTGAGATAAAAATATTTCAGCAGCAGATAAATACAAGACATCTATTTTTGATGAATGAATAGTATTAAAGAGAGATTTCGAGAAAGAAATGGAAATAAAAAAAGATTTAACAAATATTATTAATTTATTTGACGAAAAAGAAGAAAATTCTGTTTATACTAAATATGTTGATGATAATATAGATGATTTTTTTGATGAGATTGAAAAATTGATAGAGAGTTGAGTAGTCGTAGAATATAAACAATTAACAAAAAGAATTACAAACAAAGAGATATGAGCTAGTGTGAATATTGTTTCTTGAGAAGATTGGTTTGATGCAAAAGTATCTATGACCTTATGAGATGATGCTATAAATAATGCGAGTGATATTATTTTGGCACTTAAACAATGAAAAAATAGAATTACTTTGAAAAATTGAATGACTATATTATTAAAAGACAAGCTTAAATCATCACTTAAAGAGTTAGAGGAGCTATGAATCAATGAGAAAAATATAGATGAAAATATAAAAATATCTAAGTATAATATTTGATTACTAAAAGATAAAAAGAGAAAATGAGATTTGATAGATTTTACACTTGATAAAGAAATATTGAAACTAAAAAATTCACTTGGCAGTTTTAAGTGAATAACAAAAATTGCTCTATCAAAAAATGTAAAAGCAAATCTAAGAGAATATCAAGTATTATGATATGAGTGGTTGAATTTTTTATCTAAGTATCATTTTTCATGAATACTAGCTGATGATATGTGATTATGAAAAACACTTCAAACATTGTCTATTTTACAAAAAGAGTATGATACTAAATCTTTAAAAACATTGTCATTGATTGTATGTCCTACTTCTCTAGTATTAAATTGGATGGATGAGGCAGCGAAATTTACACCAAATCTGAAAGTGGAATATATAAAAAATTGAGTATCATGATTTAATGAATTAAAAAAAGATACACAATTAGTAATTGTATCATATTGAATGATGGCAAATCTAGTAGTTAGTCACTGATTTAATAAAAAATTTCATTATTTAGTACTAGACGAAGCACAAAATATCAAAAATCCCATAGCTATAAGAACAAAATCTATATGAAAAATACAGGCTAAATATCGTTTGGCGCTTTCATGAACTCCTATTGAAAATAATTTGATGGAATTATGGAGTATTTTCAATTTTCTAATGCCTTGATTTTTATGAAATCTAAGTTCATTTAAACATAAGTATATTACAGAAGAATGAAATATAAAAACTCTATCATCAAAAGTTAAACCATTCATTTTAAGAAGAACAAAAGAAGAAGTATTGACAGAATTACCACCAAAAGTAGAAGAAATAATAAAGCTAGAAATGTGAGAAAAACAAAAAGCATTTTATGATAAATTAAAAACTACTTTTAGACTTCAAATAACTAAAGAGTTAGCAGAAAATTGATTAAATAAAGCTAGATTTCAAGTACTTGATTCGCTATTGAAACTTAGGCAAGCATGTTTGATGCCAGAACTAGTAAATATGGAATGAAATAAATTAACAGAATCAATCAAAATCAAGTATATAGAGGAAAATATTGATGACATGATTTGAAAATGACACAACCTACTTATTTTTAGTCAATTCACTGGTTTTTTGAAATATGTACAAGTAGTATTAGACAAAAAAGGAATAAAATACAATTATTTAGATGGACAGACAAATAAGTTGGACAGAAAAAAACTAGTTGATAGTTTCAATTCATGAGATGTAAATGTATTTATTATTAGTTTAAAAGCATGAGGTACTTGATTAAATCTAACTAGTGCTGATTATGTAATTCATCTAGATCCATGGTGGAATCCAGCAGTAGAGAGTCAAGCTACAGATAGAGCTCATCGTATGTGACAAGAAAAAACAGTTTTTGTACAAAAACTAATAGTTTCATGAAGTATAGAAGAAAAGATATTAACACTTCAAGAGAAGAAAAAAAAATTGATAGATGATGTGTTTAGTGGTAATTTTACAGGTAATTTGAGCGAGAATGATATAAAATATATATTTGAGTAGGAAAGGTTTAAGTGATGAAGAATATTCTGAAAATTAAACTCATTTATTGTATTGCAAAAAATATTAAAAAATATATAATAGAAAAGTAAAGAATAGTAATTAAAAAATATCTATGTGAATGATCTTAAAAGAGAAATTTTCATCACCCGTTATAAAATTATTTAGAAGTGAAAATTTAGATTTTATTCTTTCTTTTTTTTATTTTGTTTTTAGAAATACAGATAAACAAATAGATGTTATTAGACAATCAAAACTAGAAAAAGAGTTAAAAACTTTTATCAAAGATTATAATTTTGAATTAGTGGAGGAAAAAAATGAAGAAAATGCATCAAAATATATAGAAACATGGATAAAATCAAGATTTTTAAGAAGAATTGAAGTAAATGAGTTTGGAGATGATTATGATATAGAATTAACTGAAGATAGTTTACAAGTGATGAATTTTGTTGATAATCTTTGACTTGATGAAGATTTACTTCATGCTTCTGTAAAATCAAACTTTGAAAATATTCTAAATAATTTAAAGTTTATAGCTTTTTCATCAGAAAGTTATAAAAAGCAAAATATAGAGGAAATAGATAAACAGATAAAAGACCTAGAAAAAAAGAAAAATCTAATAAAAATTTGAGACCTAAGTGTTTTTGAAGAAGAAGTTTATGATAAATACAATTCAGCAAAAGATTTGCTTAAAAAGATGCCAATAGAGTTTAGAAGAGTTGAAAGTGTATTTGAAGGTATTTATAGAAGTTTACAAAAAAAATCAAATGAAACAGATTTAAATAGATGACAAATACTCTGAGAAATACTTGATGAAATAGAGGAAAAAATAAATAATTCACCTCAATGAAAAAGTTTTGATTGATTCGAAAAATTTTATAGAGATAAAACTAATGATTTTTTTGATTCACTTGAAAAAGTATTTGAAAAGTTTGAAAAAATACAAATACTAGAAAGTCAAAAATCTATAAAATCTATGATAAATATAGATTTATTAAAAGCTAAAAAAAGAGCTTACAATAAAAAAACATTTCTAGTTTCAAAACTGAGAGAGATATTTAACGAAGAAAATCTAAAAGAAAGGAAAAAATGAGTGGATTTAATAAAACAAATTAAAAAAATAGTAATTGATAATCAATCTAGACTTGATTTTAAAAAGGATTTTTTTGAGATAAATTCTTGACTAGAAGTTGATTTATTTATGTGAAAAAATTTATGGGAACCTAGCTCTTGAATGAAGTTATCCAATTATGAAAGTATAGATAAAGTTGAAAGAGAAATAGATGTAGAAAATATTTTCAGATATACAAGTATTTCAGAAAAACAAGTAATAGATAATATTGGAGAGGTTTTAAAGGAAAAAAATGAAGCTTACCTAGAAGATGTTCTAGAATCATTTCCTATAAAATATTCAATTGATGAATTTATGTCATATTTTAAAGTTGCTATATATGATAGTCATGAAGTATCAGAATTAAATACTAGTTATTATGCAATAAAATGAATACATAATGATCTAGAAATAGAAAGTCCTAGAATAAAATTTAAAAAATAAACTATGCAAGATAAAATAGATCTAAAAAATGCATCAGAATGGTGATATCTAGCTAATATGATTTTGAAGAATAAAGCTATTACTACTGAAAATGAAAAAGATTGGAAAAATATAAATAAGTATTTTTCTGAATTACAAACATATTTTGAAGTATTACAATATGATTTAAAAATTGATAATGATAATTGATTTGCTTATGTAGAAGAGATGGAAAGTTCAGAAGTAGAAAGTCTATCTAAAAAACAAAAAATCTCTTTTTGAGTTACACTTTTACTTGTTATACTTAGAGAATATATTTATAAAAAAGAAGCTGAAGATCTATTTACTGATGCTTATAGAATAAGTCATGAATATATCAAAGAAAATTTAGCTATATATTTAAGAGAAAAGTTTGAAAATGATGATAAAAAAATAACAAACGAGATTAAAACTATAATAAATAAAACAGAAGAGCTTTGAATTTTATCTGAATTAAAAGACAAAGAGTATAAGATAAATAAGATGATAAAAGCAAAAATGAGTACTGATGATATGGAAAAAGTACTAGATTTGATAAAAGGGCAGTTTAAAATTGGATAATTAATTTATAATTTTAATGATATATTTCTATGAAATTTTTTAATGAAGTATTTCCTGATTTTGCTGAATTAGAAACTAAAATATTTTATCTTTCAGAAAATAGAGATGTTCTTATTGAGTGAAGATATATTATACTTGAAAGTTACTGTAGTAATACTAAATGTGATTGTCTTGATGTTTTTCTTGTTGTAATTTCTCCAGATGATAAAGTTTCAGGGTTTGATTATTCATTGGATACAAATAAATTATGTATCAGTGATAGATTATGAGTTTCAGTATTCAGAGGTAGTAATTCAATATGAGCTGATAAGAACTCAATATATACTGATGATATTTTTGATATATTAAAGGAAAAAATTCTTACTGATAAGTTTTATATAGAAAGATTAAAAGTACATTATAAAATGATGAAGTATAAAAAAGATGATATAATTCAAGATAATATTATTTTTATTGATGATATTGATGATGATAAAAAAAAATATAATTTAATTGAAAAACCTAAATTAACTAGAAAACAAGAAAAAGAAAGGAATAGGAAAAAAATGGTAAAAAAACAAAAAAAATAATAAATAATATTAAGGAAGGTCTGAAAGAATTATATTATATTTTAAAATTTTTATTATGAAAAAATATTTATTTTTGACACATTTTGATGAAAATGCTAAATTTGATTTAGAATCTACATCATGAGTTGCTATAGTTGAGTGAGAAAATAGTAAAAAAGCATTTGACAGTTTATTAAAAGAAAGTGATTATATATGATATAGTTGAGATATAGAATCATATATTTGTTATGAACTAGTAAATTGACAAGCAAAACATTTTAAGGTTCAGGATTGAGAAGTATTATAAATAACAGGATATATAATGAAAGAATGATTTATACTAAAAAAGTTTGAAATATTTAATTGGTGAACTTTTGACTCTGAGATTGAAACTTTTTATTTAAATGAAGATATAACCGTTGTATCTTGAGATAACTGAAGTTGAAAATCTACTGTAGTTGATGCTTTGGTTTCTTTACTTGTACCTTGAAAAGATAGAAAATATAATCTTTCAGCAACTGATTGAAACAATAAAAAAACAAGGAATGAGCTAACTTATATAAGATGAGCTTATAAAAACAAAGAAACAGATGATTGAGTTCAAACTGATTTTTTGAGATGAAATAAATCATGAGAATCTACATTTTCAGTTTTACTTTGATATTTTAGAGATGGTTCTTGAAAAGAAGTTACTTTAGCTACTTTTTTTAGAGTAACTACAAATGGTATAGAAAAATTTTTTATAGTGAGTGAAATAGAACTTTATCTAAAAGAAGATTTTTTGAATTTGCTTAATAATCAAAATATAACAAATCCTATTTCAAAGCTAAAAATAAACTTAAAATCAAGATTAAATACAAGAATTTATACAAAATTTATTGAATATAAAGAAGATTATAGTTCTATTTTTTGACTTAGACAAAATGCAATTGATTTATTTAATAAAGTTGTTTCACTAAAAGAAATTAAAGATTTAAATAGTTTTTTTAGAGAAAATATGCTTGATGAAAATCCATTAATTTTAAGTGAATTTGAAGAATGTGAAAAAAATTATATTTGAGTAAAAGATATATATGAAAAAATAATTGATTCTCATGAAAAATTAAAGATCTTAGAGCCTTTTATGGAAAATAAAAAGGAATTTGAACAAAAAAATATAAGTAAAGATGAAATAACTTATCTAGAACAAAACTTAAAAAATTATAGTTTTTCTATTGAATTATCATTATTACAAAATAAAATAAAAGACGATAATTATTATTTAGAAATTTTAGAAATAGATAAAAAAGATATAGAAAATACTGTATCAATGCAAAATTTAGAAATAAAACAAGTGGAAAAATTTTTAGAAAATAGTGATACAACAAAGAGAATTAGAGAAATAGAACAAAGTATATTACTTTTACAAAAAGATGAATTATCAAGAGAAACAAACTATAAAAATTATGAAAATTTTATAAATATTTTATGATTTAATTTTGATAATACAATTGATAATTTTACAAAAAATATAGATTTGATAAATGATAAAAAAATAGAATTATCAAAAGCAAATGATAAAAATGAAGAACAAAAGATAAATTATTTAACAACAAAAAAAGAGCTTGAAAACGATAAAAATATAAAAGAAAAGGAGTTAGAATATTTTAAAAAAAGAGAAAATTTATTACCTGAAAGATTGTCAATTATAAGACAAAAAATATCAAAGAATTTATGAATAGATGAAGAAAAGTTAAAATTTGTTTGTGAGCTTGTAAGGGTAAAAGAAGAAGAAAAAAGTTGGTTAATGCCGATAGAAAAACTACTTCATTCTTTTTGACAAGAGCTTTTAGTTCCTGAAGAATTATTGCACATAGTTAATCAATATGTAGACAAAAATAATTTAAAATGAAAGCTAAAGTACAATAAAATAAAATCAGATTTTACACTTTCTACATATGATGATTTTGAAAATAATTTGTATTCAAAATTAGAAATAAAGCATCAAACAGAATTTCATAATTGGCTTAAAGATAAAATTTTAAAACAGTTTAATTATGCTTGTTTAGAAAATGTATGAGATAATAATTATAATAGTTTTCCTCTTGTTTTAACTATTTCATGACTTATAAAAAATAAAAATTCATATATAAAAGATGATAGATCTTTTTTAGAAAATGATTATATTCTTTGATGGGATAATAAAAATAAAATTATTTTATTAGAAAAAGAAGTAAATTTATTAAATAAAAAGATAAAAGAATTAGATGAAAAAATATCAAAAATAAACAAAGAAAAATCAGAGTTTGATTTGTTTGTAAAAAATTATAGTAAATTAGAAGATATAAAAACATTTACTCAAATTGATTATTTATCTATAAAAAATGAGATAAAAAATAAAGAAATTGAAATAAAATCATTAAAAGAAAATGATAGTGAATTAAGAATATATAGAGAAAAACTAGAACAATTAAAAAAAATATTACAAGAATTTAATATAAAAAGAGATGATAAAATATGAAAAATAAGAATTTTAGAATCAGAAATCAAAAAACTTGAAACTAGATTTACTTATATAGAACAAATTATAAAAAATATAAATATTTTTGAGATAAAACAAAAGTTTGAAGCTACAAAATATAGCTTTACAAAAGATTTAACACTTGAAAATATATTTCAAATAAAAGATGAACTACAGATGAAAATAACAAATAAAAAGGATAAATTAATAGAAGAATTAAAGACAATTTCAAATAGATTACATTGATTTGCTTCATCATATAGAGAGTATAAATTGTCAGTTGCTGAAAAAAATGAGCTATGAAATAATTTAACAACTGATGAATTATGGAAATATTTAGAATCACAATATCATAAAATAAATGATGAAGAATTATATAAATATAAAGAAAAATTTGAAAAAGAATTTAGAGATACTTTGTTTATTAGATTAACTGATTTTTACAATAGTTTAGAAAATGAAGCAGATAAAATAAAGAATAAAATAGAAACTATAAATAAGACTCTAAAAACTATAAATTACTCAAAAGATACTTTTATAGAAGTAAATCTAAAAAATAATTCTAAATTATGAGATTGAATAGATGATTTTAAAAAAGATTTTAGGGAAAAAGTCATTTACAAAAAAGAACTTGATATGACTGATAAGATAAAAGCATTTGAAGATATTAAATCACTTATGGAAAAAATGCTTGATAAAAGTAATGAAAAATGGAGAAATAATATGATAGATGTTAGAAATTGGTTTTTGTTTAATATAAAAGAGCTTTATAGAAGTGATGAAACTCTAAAAGATATTTATGAATCATCAAGCTGAAAATCATGATGACAAACCATAAAACTAGCTTATTCTGTTTTGGCTTCAGCTCTACTTTATCAGTATGGTATAAAAGAAGAAAATGAAAACCTAATAACAAATGTATTTTCAAAATCATTTAGACTTGTTGTTATTGACGAAGTTTTTGCGAAACTAGATATAGATAATTCAAGATATGTGCTTGATTTATTTAAAAAACTAGAGCTACAATTATTTATCATAACTCCAACAAATACTATAAATGTACTTGAGGATTATGTAAATACTATTTATTTTATAGCAAATATTGACGGAGCAAAATCTTTTAAAAATAAAATAGATATAAAATCAAGAACAAAGATATTAGAAAAAATACAATATAAACCACAATCTAAACAAGAATTAGAGTACTTAAAAAAAGATGATGAAAGAAAAATGGACTTGGAAAGTATTAAACAGGAGATGTTTTGAGGGGTATAAATAATATTATTCATATATACTAAAATTACTTTATAATCTTAAGAATACATTTAGTGAACAGATGGCTTTAGCTATTTGATATATTAAGATATCTATATAATTCTAGTATAATTAAAATATTAAATAATTATTAACTAATAAATATGAAAAAAATATGATTTTCAAGTAAAGAATTTTTACCTTTGATGAATATGTTTAATTCTTTATGAAAATATATATCATCACAAATTGGAGAGATAAATAATATTGATAATAATTTATTTGATATAATAATAAAAAATCAAAATATAGATGTAGAAACTGATAAATATTGAATTATTGAGGTAAATATGAGAATAACACATTATTTTCTATTTGATTATGAACCAAGTTTATTGTGAATAATCAAAATTGATAAAAACTTCAAAGAAGCTATGGATCAAAATATTCTCTCAATATTTGAAGTAATTGAACATTGAAAATGATGAGAATATGTTATTTTAAAAGATTTGATAAATAATACAGATTTAAAAATTGAATGAGAATTTGATGGTAGTGATTTCTCGTTAAATGACTTAGAATTATGAAGAATTATTGCCTCTAGACTTATAAAATATGATTCTAAATGGTTTTTATTAAAAAATTATTATTATTATTATCAAAATGATCATAATATTAATAATGTAATAGATTTTTTTAAAGAAAAAACTATAAATTTGTATGATTTAGAATTAATAATAAATTATATTTTATTTTGAGATTATGAAGAAATTAGTACTATTAATTATTATAAAAGAGTTGTTAATGTTTTAAAAAAGTACTTAACAAAAAAAGAACTAAAAACTGCAACTTCTTTTTTAAAAAATTTTGATACTGAAAACTGTTTTGAATTTATTAAATATGTATTAAAAATTAATCTAGAAGAAAAGTTTTATAAAGAAATAAATAAATTATTATTTGCTTATATGGTGCATAATAATTTTACTGAAGCTGAAATAAATAATCTACATTTTAAAATAATTTCATTTTGACATAAATCATTATTTGATGAATTAAAATGAAAAAGTAATGATATTAAAAGAGAAAAATTTAAGCAACATTTTAATGAAAGTATGGTGGGTTTTTTTGATAATAAATCTTTAGAAGAAAAACTATATAATACTTTACTAGAAGATATCATAAGTGAAAATTATAGAGAAATAGATTATGATAATTTTATATAACCAATGCAAACACAAAAACTTATCAAAAAAATAGAAAATAGTTATTTAGAATTTTTAGAGGCATATATTTTATGAAAAAAGATGCCTCTTGTTTTTGTTGTACCAAAAATATCTATAAAATGAAATGAAAATAAGATAAATGATTTTCAATCTAAATTAAGAAAACTGACAGAAAAGTATGTTTGATTAAAACTAAATACAATACAAACAATTAAGTGAACTATTGTAGATAGTATACAGTTTGATGATAATTTTTCTTACCTAAAGTTTATATGAAAAACACAAGATTTTGATGTATTTTGTGAAAATATAGAGATAATTAAAAATATAAAATTTCTTGATAACTGGATAAAGTTAAATTATAGTATAATAAACAACTATACTTGAAAATGGAAAAATATATTAAAAGTAGTAAAATATTTTTTGACTAATCCTAAAAGAAATCTATATATAAGAGAGCTTGAAATAGATGTAGATACTAAATTTATAGAACAAAATAAAAAAATTATAGAAGAATTACTTGTTTTTATAGATAAACAACATGATGAGACATTTGGGTTTGTATGAGATAAATTTGAAGAAATATTTTGATTAAAAACAAAGCCGTATTTTATAAGATTTAGATTTTTGGATAATAATATTAATAATAATTTTTTATGAACAAAAATAGATGATATTTATCTTAAAATAGATGATTTTAGTACTATAAATTGTATTTTTAAAAAGGTTTTTATAGTTGAAAATGAGATAAATTATCTAACTTTTCCAAAAATAAATGATGCAATTATAATATGGTGAAAATGATTCCATATATCAAGTTTTAAATATATAAAATGGCTTAATGAAAAAGAAATATATTACTTTTGAGATTTAGATAGTCATTGATTTAAAATATTAGCTCAATGTAGAAAATATTTTCCTGCGACAAAAAGTATATTTATGAATAATGAGGTATTTGACTTATATAGTGATTTTATATGAGAATGAAAAAAATTGTGAGAGGATGAAATCATAAAACTAGAACAATATTTAGAAAAAGAAGAATTTAAATTATTAAAATATATAAATGAAAATAATTTAAGACTGGAACAGGAAAATATAAGACAAGAGTATATAGAAAGCAATATATTGAAGCAAGGTAATTAAATAATCTTTGTATTTCTATTGAATTATTTTATATAAACTTGATTATTAGAATATTACAAGTATACTTGTAATAATTAGAATATAATTACAAATACACTATGAATAATTTAATTCAATCATTATTAAAATATCAAAATAATTTACTAAAAAGTATTTCATTAAATAAAAAAAGATTTTTATATGATGATATACCAAATAATGAGAGATTAGTTTGAATTGTTTGATTGAGATGAGTTTGAAAAACAACTATTTTACTACAAAAGCTTAAAGAAAATAAGGACTTTGATAAATCTATTTACTTTTCTTTAGATAATCCTAAGGTTTCATTAAATTGATTGTTTAATTTAGTGGATGAAATGTATACAAATTTTTGATACACATATTTTTATATAGATGAAATACATAAATATAAAAATTGGAATCAGGAACTAAAAAATATTTATGATAGTTTTCCAGGAGTAAATATATTATTTTCTTGAAGTTCAAGTGTAGATATAATTAAATGAACTTATGATTTATCTAGAAGAGTTTTATTGTATAAATTACCTAATTTATCATTTAGAGAATATCTAAATCTAAAATATAAACTTGATCTAAAAAAATATTCTATTGATGAAATATTTAACAATCCAATTGATATTTATAAAGATTTTTTAAAATATGATTTAGCTATCTTGAAAGAATTTAGGGAGTATTTAATTAATTGAGAATTTCCATTTTTTATATGAATTGATCAGATAAATTATTCTTTTAAAATAGAAAATATAATAAATAAAATTATTTATGAAGATATAGCTAGTTTTTATCAATTGAAAACACAAAATTTGTTTATATTTAAAGAAATTATATATTTTATAATAAATTCTGAACCTTGACTATTTAGTTATAATTCATTATCAAAATATTTAAGTATTTCATGAGAAACACTTAAATCCTACATAGAAATCTTAAAAGAAATATGATTAATAGAACTTATAAGTTTTGAATGAAATATTTCACAAGAAATCAGGAAATCAAAAAAAATATACTTTATGATAAATAATTTAAACTATTCAGAAAGTTATATTAACTCAAATAATGTATGAAGAATTAGAGAGACTTTTTTAGTAAAAAATGTTAATTATATATTAAAGTCATGAATAAGAACAAATTCAATAAAATACAGTGATAAATGAGATTTTGTAATTACACTTAAAAATAGTAAATATATTTTAGAAGTATGATGAAAGAATAAAACTAATAAACAAATACAATGAATAGCTAATTCATTTTTAGTAAAAGATGATATATCAGAAATGTGAAATAGTATAATACCTCTTCGGTTATTCTGATTTTTGTATTAGAAAGAATAACTTAATAGTATTACCATAAACCATGCAGGTAAAGGATACACCTTCTGATAAAAAGGGAGAAAATAATCAATAACACAATTATCTTGATATTAATTCAACTTATGATGTAAATTATAGGTTGAATTTTTAATTTACTTGACTAGTGTATAAAAAGTATATAATAAAATATATATTTAGAAATAATTACATACTATGACAAATAATATTTTCGAAGAGATAAAGCATATAAATATATATGGAATGAATATTGGAGTGCTAGGGAATTATATAAAATACTAGAATATACTGAATATGGTAAGTTTTTACCTGTTATAAATAGAGCAAAAGAAGCATGTAAAAACTCTATGCAATCAATAGAAGAGCATCTCGCTCATGTGAGCGAACCCCAAAAATCGTATAATCAATATTGAGAAATAAAATGACAAATATTAGATGATTATAAGTTATCTCGTTATGCTTGTTATTTAATTATTCAAAATGCAGACCCTTCAAAGGAGATAGTTGCATTATGACAAACTTATTTTGCTATCCAAACTAGAAAACAAGAGTTAAATGAACAATTGTTAGAAGATGGTAAAAGAATGCATTTAAGAGATGAAATGAAGAAGTATAATATTCATTTAGCTCAAGCTGATATAAATGCATGAGTAAGAGAACCTTTTGAATATGCAATATTTCAAAATTTTTGAATATGTGATTATACAATTGATTGCAAAAATAGGACTTGACATAAATAAATAAATAAATAAATAAAGTATAGTTACTCGAATATTTTTACGAGTCATAATTTAATTTTAATTATGTTTCAAACAAAAATAAACACGGAGAACTAATATGAAAGTAGTTACACGTAATGAACTGCATGAATACGATTTAAGTCTTTTAATGAATGATGAAATTCAGGTTCTTAGAATAATAAATTTTTTTTCAGATAATAGTTGTCAAGAACTACTTAAAAAATTAGAAAATTGTAATCTTTTAGGGAGATATAAAAATGCACCTTTGATTAAAAGAATAGGTAGAGCATTTTATGAAACTATTAATAACCCTAAAGAGCAATCAGATTATTTTGAGTCTGCCACTCTATGGATTAAGGAAATTAGAAAAAATTGCTCACCACTTATTACTCCTATTGATTTATTAAGATTAGTTTTAGATGAAGCATGGATACATGGTGTAAATTTAGCTACAATAAACGATAAGAAAATGTTTGTTGGTTTAGTTAGAAAATTTTCTACTGGTTCATATGCTGAAGCTCACCAAGATCATTTGGAATGGGATACAAATAATAGTGATTATGATTTAAAAAATCAAATTGCATGTAATGTATTTTTAAAACTACCAAAATATGGAGGTGAGATAATAATTTATGACCAATCATTATCTAAAAAAGATTATGAGAAAAATAGAATTGATGGTAGTTATGGTATAAATTTAGATTCTAGTATCAAAAAAACTGCCATACAATTAAGGCCAAGGATTGGAGAATTAATTTTGTTCTCATCTCATAAAACACATGCTTTGTCAACAGTAGATGATGGAGAACATGTTGCTTGGTCATCTTTTGTAGGTTTTTCAGGCAATGATAAACCTCTTATTATTTGGAGTTAATGTAAAATTATGACAAAAAAATCTTATCTAATGGATTCATCTATTTTATCAGGAAATTGTACGATTACTGATATTATTGAAGGTGAAAATATTGTTATTCGTTTAAGTGAAACTTTTTTTTATCCACAAGGAGGTGGGCAAAAATCAGACATAGGTACTATTGGTAACGTTAATGTTATTAAAGTTATGCATAGTGAAAACTTTGTTGATCATATTGTTGATAAGTCAGATGGATTAAAAATTGGAAATAATTATGATTTTGAAATCAATCAAGATCATCGTAATTTACAAACAAGGTATCATACTGCTGGTCATTTGATAGCTAGTGTTATAGAAAATAAATTTTCAGAGTTAACTGCTTTGGCTGGGCATCAATGGCCAGGTGAAGCAAGGGTTGAATTTGAAGGTAATGTACCTAAGGATTTATCATTAGAAATTGTACAGACATTAATAAATGAGGAATTTGAATCAAATTTAGTTGTGGAAGTTCAAGGAGATCCATTTTCATCGAGAAAAGTAAAAATTGGAGGATTTAATTCTATACCTTGTGGTGGTACTCATGTAAAACAACTAAAAGATATCGGTTTATTAATAATTGATTCTGCAAAAGAAAAAAAAGGAAGATTTAGAGTTAGTTATCATTTGGATTAAAATTCTAGATAATTAAAAAATAACTTTAGATAATTATTATCACTGCAAAAGTGGAATGGAAAATAAATAAACCATTCCACTTTTTATTTAATTATGGAAGGTGTGAAAAAGTTCTTATAATCTAATCTTAGATATTATGAAAGAATGATTTGATAAATTTCTCGAGAAAAACAATTTGAAACTATAGATATTTTAGTCTAACTTGTAGTCCAGTCCTTTTTTTTTAAGATGGAAGGATTCTGGATGGGTATTTTGTAGCTCCTTTCTCTGGCGTGCGAGAAAGGATTCAGGATAGAGTTATGAAAACATAGTCAGGATTCGGAATTGTGATTATTCCCCCTCCTTACTAAGGAGGGGGTTAGGGCAATGCCATTAAGTTAAGGATAATTTTGTACTTTGTTTCTAATCCCTCCCCCTGCGGGTACTCCCTTTGTCCTAAAGGATACATTTCAATAAAAAAGGGAGAAATTTAATTAATTCCTTAAGTTAATGGTATTGGGGTTAGGGGGTGGTCTGTAGCCCCTGAATTCAGGATAGAGTTATGATTTAACTCAAAAAATATTTGTAACTACTCAGTAACGAAAAAAATCATACTAAAATTTAGTATGATTTTTTTTAATTTAAACAGAAAAAGAATTTTCATTTTATAGCTTGTTTTAATGATAGTAAAATATTTCTATTCTGTTTTTTCATAGTTTCAATAA
>JAUXPL010000007.1 GCA_030683605.1 Candidatus Altimarinota bacterium | reverse complement strand
GTCAAGTTTTTTTGACAAAAAAGTTCAACAAAAAAACACGAAAAAATCGTGTTTTTTTGTGTTTACTTGAAGTCTTGTTTATGGCTTAGATTAAAGATTATTCAATTATAGTTTTGTGAAAGTTTTTAGAATGCGAGTTCATATTATTTAAATTAATTTAATTAATAATATTATTATAATAATAAAAAAGAAAAATTAAATTGTATTTAATTTTTCTTTTTGACTAATTTATAATATATTTTTTAATCTACTTCCTCCTCCAAAAATAACATTTTTCTCAACCATTGTATAGTTTTCTCTTTTTGTAATCATCAGCTTTTATCAGATTATCAAACTCCATAAAACTAGATATAATTCATCATCAAAGATTTGGATTTGTTCTAAAAATCTTGTCTATACTATTGTACATAGATTTCAGATTTTCATCTTTTAATCTTTCTCAATAAGGTGGATTTGAAACAAGACTCCCCCTCAATCCCCCTCATTGAGGGGGAAGTAAAAATTCTTTGAAATCTTTTACTTCAAAATTTATTTGTCCTGCTATTCATGCTCTTGCTGCATTTTCTTTTGCTAATTCAACCATTTCAGGATCTATATCACTAGCATATATTCTATATTCTCAGTCATAAGTCTTTGTTCTTGCCATTTTTCTCTCTATTTCAGCAGTTTCCCAATCTATCAATCATAGTTTTTCATATGCAAATGCTCTTCTTAATCATGGAGCAATATTTTTTGCTATCATAAGTGCTTCAATAGCAATTGTTCAAGAACCACAAAATGGATCATAAAATGCTTCTTTGAATCTCCAATCAGATAATAAAACTAAAGCTGCTGCTAGAGATTCTTTTATAGGTGCTTCTCATGCTTGTGTCCTATATCATCTCATATGAAGTGCATTTCCAGAAGTATTTAGAAGTATTCTGACTTTGTTATCTATTATCAGTATAAGTATTTCCATTTTATCCAGATTTTCATCTTCTTTTGCTATTTTATTTTCTCATACTAATGATTTAACTATAGCTTTTTTTCAGATACTTTGGATAGTTCTAGCAGAAAAAAGCTCACTTCTAGTAGAAGAAGTGTTTACGACTATTGGATAATCTTTTTTGAAATATTTTTTCCAATTTATAGTAGATATCAAATCAAATAATGAATCAAAATCCATTACTTTATCCTTTTCCGCTAAAAGCAAATACAATTTATTCCCTACTCTAGACCATAAATTCACTCTAGGCATCAATTCTATTCATCCAGAAAAAGTAATTAGTCTATCAACTACTTCTTCTATTTTTCCTCATTGTCTCTCTATCTCTTTTTTAGCTATTGATTCTACTCATGCAATTGTTGATAATACGAATTTCATTATTGTTTTTGGTTAATTATTCTATAATTTCATAATCTATATTTATTAAATCTTGTCACATTTTTTCAAATTTAGTGTCCAAAATATGCTTTATATATTTATTTAATACTAAATTATCTCATATATTTTTGTCAGATTTTTTTGATAAAAGTATTGGAATATAATAATTATTAATATTTAAAAATACTATTCCTCTAGTACTTATAGTTTTTATATAAAATTTAAATTTGAATAAATCTTGATTTAATCTAATTAATTTGGTTTCATTTAATTTTTTTATAAATATATTTAATAATCTATAATCATAAAAAACATCTAAAAAATCTTGTTTAAAAGTTTTAGTTATTATTATTTTCATATAGAATTAGCTAAATTTTTAAATTCATTGTATGAGTCTAATGTATCTATAAAATTTACTTCTTCTTTACTTAGTTTTTCTAACTCTAATATAGAATTATCATATAATACAAAGTTTACTAAATCCTCATATGTATTAAAATCTTTTTTTGATATTTTTATATCTTCTTTGATAGTTAATGTTGTCATAATCTTAATAATTATTAATTATTTTTCTCTATTTTAAGTAAAAATATACAAAAAGCAAAAAATAGAAATAAAGTATTTATTATTTTTCTAACTCTTCAAATATAGCATCTTCTCATTTAAAATCAAAAAATTTTATAGGATTTCATAGAGTCTTGTATATTTCTATTAAATCACTTGTTTTTATTCTAACTGTTTTAGTTGGATCTGCTGGATTGAACATGAAATACTCGTGCTCAAATATTTCTTTGTCTATAAATATTGGTATTATCTCATTTGTAAATCCAAATGGTGGAATAGATCATATAACTCAGTTTATTTCTCTAGTTATTTCTTCCCCGTTTGCAAATCTGATATCTTTTGTGCCAAATTCATGCTTAAATTTCCTTGCTTTTAATTCTTTATCTCAAATAGTAGTTACTAAATAATATTTTCACTTCGCATGAAATACTATGTTCTTACTTCCTACTCAGTCAAATCATGCTTGTTCTCTAAACATTTTAGAATCATAACATGATTTAGATACTTCGTGTTCTAATTCTTGAAACTCTATATTTAATTCTTTTAATTTTTTAATTATATCTATGTACATATGTTTTATAGTTAAAATGCTCTTGCTACAATTACAGCTACGTTTTCTTTATTTTTTAACACAAGTAAGCTATCAGTAAATTGTCATTCAAATGGAATACATCTTGTAGTTGCTTTAAATCTTTCTTTTATTATCACTTCAAATTCTGGATTTTTATCCCATTCATAAATAACAAATTTACCATTTTCCAATGCTTCTCACATTTCATCTAATGTGTTGCATGATATAACATTTGATTTCAATCTATCACTACTTCTTTTAAATAATTCTTTTTGTCATTCTTCTATCATTCTTGAAACAGTTGATTCTAAATCATCTATTGAAATTACTACTTTTTCTTTAGTTATTCTTGATGAAACTACACAATTATTATTATCAATATCTCTTTCTCAACATTCTACTCTAATTGGATATCATGATAATTCAAAATCAGTAATTTTCTCTCATAATCTTACATTTCTATAATCTATTAGGATTTGTCAATTTTCTCATACTACTTTTTTAAAATATTCTCACTTATATGGAACTTGAATATCTCATTTTGTAATAATATTTGCTAACATTTTTGCATAATTATTTACTTTATCTTCATTTTCTTTTGCATATATTGGAAGTATTACAGCTTTAAACTCAGATAAATATGGAGGTATAATTAGTCAATTATCATCACTATGACTTGATATAAGTCATCAGATACTACGTGTAGACATTCACCATGAAGTATATGAAGGATGAGAAATTCATCCATTTTTATCTTGAAAACCTACGTCAAATTGTTTCATAAATCATTCTCATAAAACATGTGATGTACATATTTGTAGAGCCCGTCAATTTGACATCATAGGTTCAAATGTAAATGTTGAATAAGCTCAAGCAAATTTTTCACTCTCTGATTTATTTCATGCTATTCCATCTATAGCAAATAATTCTCTAAATATTTTTATATATACATTGTTTAAAATTCACTTAGAAAAATCATATGCTTCTTGTTTTGTTTCATGTAGAGTATGTCATTCTTGCCAATAAAATTCTGCTGTCCTCAAAAAAGGTCTAGTCCTTTTTTCCCATCTCATTACATTAACCCATTGATTATATAATAAAGGTAAATCTCTATAACTAGATAATTTATTTTTGAAGAAATCACAAAATAATGTTTCAGATGTTGGTCTTATAGCAAATTTCTCTTCTAATTCTTTTCATCATCATACTGTTACTACTGCTAATTCAGGAGCAAATCATTCTATATGATCTTTTTCTTTTTCAAAAAAAGACATTGGAATTAACATTGGTAGATACAAATTTTGTACTCACATAAGATTAATTTTTTTATTCACCTCTTCTTTTATTTTTTCCCAAATAGTTACTGATTTTGGTAAAAAAGTAATACATCATGGTACAGGAGAATATTCAAACATTTCTCAATATTTAGATACTTCTAAATACCATTGAGAATAATCATATTCTTTAGAGGTCAAATTAATTTTAGATAAATTATTGTTCATATATATTAATTATAATAAATTATTTATTTTTTCTTGCAAATAAAATACACTCTCTCACTTTTAGCAGTCACTTCTCAATAATGATAATCTACCATTTCTAGTATTTTGAATCATTTATCTTTTAATTCTTTTTTTATTTTACTTATGGGAAAACTATTCTCTCTCACTAGTTCTTGTATCAAATCATATCTTCAGTCATCACTTTTTTTAAATATTTTTACTAACCATTGATATATAAATCAAGCTTGGCTCCCCTCTCCTTTAAGGATAACTGAGACAGGAGTGCTTGAACGACTATCTTCGAAGTTAGAACGGAGTTGAGGGGATGGGGGGGATGTCTTAATCATTTCTAAACAAACTGTATCATCTCAGAAATTATAAAACTGAGCAAATTCACGAGTAATATTTTCAAACTCATAAACAGTATTTATATCAAATATAAATAAACCATCTTTTTCTAAATGCTTATAAGCCATATCAAAAAAAGCTTGCCACTGAGACCATTTCAGTAAATGACAAATAGAATTATAGTTACATAAAACTGTATCAAAAGTTTTTCATAAATCAAAGTCCGTCATATCTGCCAAAACTAATTCTACTTTTTGTCCCCCTCCTTTATTTAAGGGAGGGGTTAGGGGTGGGTTAAGTAATTTTTCAGCTTTTTCAAGCATTTTTTCACTTATATCCAATCATATTACTTTATAACCTGATTTTCTCAATTCTTTTGCTACTACTCATGTACCACATGCAGTTTCTAGTATAGTTTTTGTTTCTGGTTTGTACTGTTTGATACAATCTTCCACCAAAAATTCTACTTCGTCCTCTATAGGATTATTTATACTTCTAACTATTTGATCATAATAGTCCAAAAATACATCATATGTTTTCATAATTTATTTGTTATTTTTACTCCCCCCTCCTTAGTAAGGAGGGGGTTGGGGGGTGGTCTGTTGACTTAATTGGCTGGTCAGGTTACCTCCCTAAATGTATATCTATTCATTTTTCATCGAAACTATCTAATACATTTCTTAACATATAATCAACGCTTAGTGTTCAAAATATGTTTACTTTCTTTTTTACATTTCTATATATTTCTTCAAAAGCTTCTGATCAAAAATTACTTTCTACTTTTGCTTCAAATAATGCACTAAGTATATCTGCATATTTTGCTTGTTTTCAAATTTCTCATTCAAATGGATATAGCATATATTTTGATACTTCCGCTTTATAATCAGAATCTACATAAGAAAATATATAGTCATCCATCATCTCTATCTCTACTTGTTCTAATACTTTTTCGAATCATTCTACAGCTTTTTTAGTAGGTGTTATTATATCTCCCGTAATTGCTTCAGGTATATCGTGATAAATAGTTCTCAATATCAAGTCTTGTATATCGTATTTTCATCCATTTGCATTTTCAATCATTCAGATTATATACGAAATAAATGTAATAACAACTAAATGACTCATAACAGATATAGGATAAACTCTGTTTTGTTGATTCCATCTCATTGAGTGACTCAGTCTCCTAATATGAGTTAAATATTTTTTATAATTATCATTATTCCATAGTAAATCTAGACTTTTCAGAGTCTTTCTTTTTTCTTCTAAATCGTGTCTGATTTGGTTTAATGGTACATCATACATATCTGAAAATACTTTTGAATTCACGCTACATTCCATAAATCATGCATATTTTTTTGATGCTTCTATTATAGATAATTCTAATGTTTTAGAATTATCAAATAATGTTGCTCTTATATCATTTTTTAAATATTCTGGTCCATCAAATCAAAGTATATAATCAAAAGATTTTTTCTCCAATTTATCAAATATACTATCATCTACTTTCAATATATAATCTCTTGTACCACTATTTATATCTGATAAAATAAGTCTAGAAAATGAATTGAAAATAATTCTTTTTACCAAGAATTCTCTATCTATTTTATGACCTGATTTTTCTTCTAAATAAGCCAAAAACAATGCTACATGAACAACAAATCATACATTATCCAAGTGACTCACATCTTCTATACGAGGGAAATTATTCCATCTCTTCATAGTTAAGCCTCTAGTAAGCATAAATCTAAGTATATTTCCAACCATATTTATATATTAAATATTAATTACACATATTATATATCTTTTTGCAAGAGTGCAAATAAAAAAGAATTTTCAAAGCATCTTACAAATAATGCTTCATCATAGAGATTTAAAAATAAGTCATTAAACTTCTCAAAACTACATTTTTTCATAGTATTTATAAATTATAAAAAAATTGAAAGTAATATTAATTACTTTCAATTTTTAAGTATTATTTTTAGTAAAAAGGCAAAGAGAGTAGCCCGCAAGGGGGTAAGTTCTGTCAACCAATCGCTTTTGCAAAGCTTTTGGGATATAACTTAAGAGACTAATAAGCCCGCTATCGCTTGACTATAAATCCTTCACGCAACGAACACTGAAGCCGTAGGTCTTATTGTAGTTATTGCGGTGCACCGTAGTGTTATTAAAGGTCACACCCCTGTAATAGGCGGAAGTGGCATCAAAAACAGACGATGACCACAAGCTGGCATTGCCACCACGACTGTGGAAATAAGAACCATCGGTATTGCGGTAACCGGCTAAAGGGATTTTAAGCCTATTGGCTAAGTTGTTGGTATCGGTTTTCGTGTTATGGCTCATCCAACCAAGACCTGTACAAAGCAAACCGTTTGTTGCATTTCTACAGTTAGTACCACCATTTAGAGTAGTTTCTAAGGTTTCCCATTCCGCATCACTTGGTAAATGCCGTCATGTCGGACAAGCTGTAGGAGCATTCGCCCAAGTGTAGAATTTTCACCAAATTGCTGGATATTCTTGATCTCCATTCGCATTCGTACCAGTAAACCAAGTATTAGCATTAGTTGTGCTAGCCATTGCTGTTACTCATATTCCACAAGTTGAAGTGTTAATTGTTGAATTATAGTTTGGGTAGCAAGATGAAATAGTTCCATTAGTTCCGTTGTCTAGTTTTCACCATTCAAAACCTGTACCCAGTGTAGAGTTACAACCTGCCCAAACCTGTAAACCAATGGTGATATCAGGGATGTCACAGTTTGTGTCAAGTGCCATCCATCATCCTGGATTAACAGTCAAAGTCTTTGCTATATTATCTCAACATGCTCATCATACTGGTGTTATATCTGTTGTACCTGCTGATAGTGTTGTTATTGTTGTTCATACTACTGTTGCTACTGCTGTATTTGAGCTTGTATAGCTTGTAGGAGATTCTGAACAGTTATTTGATATAGTTACATTTGTTCCTTGTGTTACTGTTGTTTGAGATAGATTAAATGTTCATGTAGCTCATATAACTGTACATCATGTAAATGAATATGTTCAATTAAGTGTTCAGTTATTACACATTCTTTGTTCACTGTTACATGTATTTCAGAAGCCTACAGAAGTTGTTTCATAGGCAGTTACTGATGTATTATGTGTAACTTCATTTCAATTAAAATCACAGTTAGAATAAGTAATTGTTTGACTTCATCATCCTGTACTTACTTTTCATTTAAGCACATTATTTACATAATTACCGGCATAGTTGATCACTTCTTGGCTTGGTGAGTTTGTATCGATAGTCAAAGCTAAGATATTTTTTATTTCGCCTTCATTTTGTAGCAGTGTTCCGCTGTAAGCATCTTGCAGACCTTTCAGTAGATTTACTCTTGCTGTGTAGCTTGTGTTATCTGTCAATGGTGCACAGCTTGAAGTATCTGTGTAAGCTAAAAGAGTATTTGGTTGAAAATCAAATCAAGCTGCCTCATTGAATTTCGACCCTTTAAAGCTTGCTGGTAGATTTTTGAAGCCTCTGTATACAAAACTCTTATTTGTTACTATTTGTTGTAGGTCTGTAACTGTAGTGTCATTGGTAATGATGCTTGGAACAGCTAACACATTACAAGTTGTTCAACTCAATACTTTGGTCATTTGTCAGTTGTAGTTACCTGTGATGTAGGCTTGTGCTTCTATTGTTCAGGCATTGGTTTGTGAAACTAAAAACTTCTGCCCTCACTCAGTCTCTCCCAAAGGGAGAGAAGTAGCTACAGTTAATTGGTCTATTCCCTCTCCCTTTGGGAGAGGGTTAGGGTGAGGGTTATATGATATCTCACTCCCTTCTACAATTCATCATAGTTGGTACTGATTTCAGTTGACCAAGACTGAGTATGTGTATTCTTTATCAGTCAATGGGTCTTTTGGGATCTTGTCCAGTTTCCCTAAGTTAGCAAAAACTGTTTCTCCAAATGTTCCCTGGTTCCATACTGTTGCTCAACTGTAGGTGATAGATACCAATCCAGTCGGTTTAGGATAGTTCCCTGCATCTAATTGAAACAGTTCCAAAGCTGTTTTCATTGCTCATAAATCTGAAACTCTTGTTGAGTCTCTTGCACTCGTTGAGTAACCTTGAAGGCTTATAAACGCTATTGTTCACAAAATCGCTAATATTGTAATTACAACGATTAGCTCTACCAGTGTGAATCCCTTTAAATTCTTCCCTTTTCAAGGGAAGTGCCTGAAAGGCGAGAGATTACTTTTATATTTAACCATATATAATTAAATTATTTATTAAACAATTTAATTATATATATATATATAAATATAGTAAAATTATTTTTATTTTGTAACTACTCAGCAACGAAATTTTAGCTTGACAGAAAAACAGTAAAAACAAGAATAATACTTTAAATAAGACAGATAAAATGATATAAGAAAACTTAAAAGAAAAATCATAAAAAATATAAAAGAGTACTAAAAACGTTA
>JAUXPL010000013.1 GCA_030683605.1 Candidatus Altimarinota bacterium | reverse complement strand
TTTAACTTATAAATTATTATTTTTAATCTATTAGAATATTATAATAGATTTTTTTGCTTGTTTTAAATTTGTTATTTATCAATTTTTTACTACAATTTAAACATAAAAAATACCATTTAAGCTTAACTTAATGGCATTGGGCTTTAGCCATTTGTACAAAAAAAGTTTAGAATTAATTCTAAACTTTTTTTAGTGTTTTTCCCGTCATACAATAAAGTAATAATGTATTATGGTTCTAATCCCTACCCCCTGAGGGGACTCCCTTTTGAAAAGGGAGAAAAAAGTAGTATATTTTTCTAACCCATCCCCTCGTACCTCGGTACTTCCCTTGGAAAGGGAAGAAAAATATGTTAATAACTAATTCACAAAATATTTACACAAATTAAAAAAGATATTTGAAAAATAGCTAATAAATAGTTAATATAAAGATACATTTTATAAATATTTAACTATAGAAAATATGAAAAAGACAGAAGAAAAAATGAACAAGAATTTTCTAATAAAAATGGAAAATATAGAGATAAAGACAATGTTTACAGATGGGAAAATATGGTTAACAAAAAGAGAAATAGCCAATATATATTGAACAACAAAAACACAAATCAAAAAAGAAATATCTAATCTATTATCAGACAGAAAAAAAGAATTAAAGAATAGTATCAAAAAAATATATAATATAGAAAAAGACAAAACTCAAACGTATTACAATCTAGATATACTTATGATTTTATGATACAGAACAAAACATTTCAAAGAAACTAAATTATTAATAAATACTAATCAAATACTTAAAGATTACACAAAAAAAAGACAATATAGAACTAGTAAATATTCTATATTATCAATGTTTTTAAATTATTTTGGGTAAAATTATAATTTGCCTATATTTCTAACAATCAAAAACTCTTACTCAACTACATTTATTATTATCTGATATTACATTCATAAAGTAAATAAATACTGTTGTTAATAATATTATAGCTAAAATCGTTAAAATTTTTTTCATAAATATTTTTTATTAATTAAAATTTTTCTAAATAAATATTTCTATATCAAGCATTTACTAAATATTCTTTTGTAGAAGTTACTACTCAAGGATTTCAACAAATATAAAATTCTGTATCAGGAGTAAAACTATACTTTGTTAAATCTATTCTTCAATTATTATATTTTTCAGTTTTTTCTCTAGAAATATAGATATTCACAATCAGATTTTCTATATTATTTATTTTATCTAAATAGAATAAGTCCTTTTCAGTTTGAGCTCATATAAATATATAATTATTTTTTGATGATAATTTTTCTGATAACATATTCATGATAGGAGATAATCCTGTTCAAGTAGCTATAAATACTTTTGGATTTATTGTATCTTTTAATACAAAATTTCCATATATTCACTTAACCTTTATTGTATCTCATAATTTTATATTTTTTAATGTTCTTCATCATCTTCAATTATCATCCAACTTTATTCAAAATGTTAATATTCAATCATTTTCTTCAACTATAGAATATGCTCTAGAAAATTCTCAATCAAAATCATTTAATAACAATATTGCATATTGTCATTTCAAAACATTTATATCATTATCTAGTTTCAATTTCAATTCTAATACATCAGAAGTCAGCATATTAAAACTCTCAACTTTTGATAAATATCATCCAAAAATAGTATTATCATCTTCATAATAAGGTTCAAAATCTGATTTACCAACTCCACAAACAGGACAATACCAATTATCAGGAATATCTTCAAATTTTGTTCCCGGTATTATTCATCAATCTGGATCTCATTTACTCTCATCATATATATATCAACAAGGAATACATATATATTTAGTAGTTTTTTTATCTGACTTAGTGGTTATTTTGTTATTACTTGAGAAATAAGCTATAGTCCTTATTCAGACAACAAATACAAATAAAAACGTATAAAAATTATCAAATCTAGATGCAAATGCAATATGTATAACACTTATAAAAAATGCAGGAAAAACTAGTAATTGTAATTTTTTCCATCATTTTCATGATAATAATTTTATACTAAATTTATTTGAAGTAATTCATAATAATAACATAAGTACTCAAGCTATAAATCAAGTTAATGCATCATATCTATCTAATATATTTTCATACACATATCCAAAATATGAAGTATTTAATTGTTTTACTTGATAGATATATTCTATTGCAAAATATTCAAGTCAATGCTTAAAAAAGAAAATAAATGATATTATTCATAATACTTTTCTACAAAGAATTAGAATAGATCTAAATTTTATATTCTTTACAAATTTTAAAACTGGACTTACTGATAATGCTAATCAAAAATAAAAAAATGATATTTTTCAATATGATCTCAGATAAAGATTAGATTCTCATAAATGCTCTAATAAAAAATGATGATTAATAAAAAAACTTGGTATTAGTAAAATAGTTATAAGAACTATTTGTTTTACAGTATATCAAAATTCATCATTAAATACTGGATTATTAAATTTTAAAAATCTAACTAATAACAAACCAATTATTCAGATAAATAAATATATATAATAAATTATTGTATAAATATCTCAAAAATTAAATTGAAATATATTTTCTATATTAACAACACTAATTATAAAAAGAAGTGGGAAAATAGTAATTCATAATATAATATTCAAAATCAATATTATATTATTCTTAAATAAATTAATCATAAATACGTCAGTAATAAAAAAAATAATATCTAGCAAGTTTATCTTGCTTTTTTTTGTTTAGTCTCATATACATCAATGGCATTATCTAGTCATTGTTTTCATACTTTTTCTATCAAATTAATATTTTCATTATCTCTTTTATCTAAATTGCAAGAATATAAGATAAAAACAAAAACAAATAGTAATAATTTTTTCATTAATATAAATTCATTAATAATTAATAATTAAATTATATAAAAAAATTATCTTTTACAAATAATTATATTAAAGAAACACTGAAAAACTCATATCTATAAAAAAATTATCTTTTTTGCTAAAATTTACTTAAAAATTTTTTGCTTAGAATAGCTAATCAAAAAATTATTTTCATAAATTTTATCTAAAAAATATAGATTTTTATTCTTACGAAGGACTTTTTCAGTGTTTCCTTAAAGAAAATAAAAAATAAATTTGCAAATATATATAAATTGTATATAGTGTGTATATACATTATATACATAACTATACAAATATGAAAACAATAAACAGAACAAATAGTTGAAAATACATACTTAGAAATGATAATTTGAAAGTAAAAGCTATGTTTAGTATGTGAAAAATATGGCTAACAATAAAAGAAATAGCAGATTTTTACTGAGTAAATAAATCTGAAGTAAAAAAAGAATTGAGTAATATAATAATCAATTCTAATCTAGATTTATCAGACAATATCCAAAAAGTATATAATAGTAAAAAAGATGAAACAGATACTTTTTACAGCTTGGATGTATTATTATTACTATGATATAGAAGTAAACATTACAAAGAAACTAAATTCCTAGTTAATTCTAACAAATTACTTAGAGAATATACTAATTCTAGACAATATAGAACAGGGAAATCAGAAACTATATTAGGTAAAATAATTAATATGTTTCAAAAAGTAGCATAAAAAGACTAAATAATTAATATATTAACGTATATCTTTATTTCCATTACCCCTCCCCCCCCTTCGGGGCGCCCCCCTGAAAGGGGCAGAAAAAATTATTTCTTCCCTTTTATCCGAAGGTGTATCCTTTAGGGCCAAAGGGAAGTCCCGAGCTACGAGGGGATGGGATAGAAAAAATATACTGCATAAAAAAGACATAACTCACAAATTGTGAGTTATGTCTTTTTTTTTATGCTATCAATCTATCTTTCATGAAATCTCATAATTTAGAAGTATACACACAAGAGATACTTAGTCTACTTCTATCATTGGAGCATCTTTTCTTATTAGGCTGAAATCTTCAGGTTTATTATCTAGATTTATCCATACTTCATATCATCCACCATGTGCACTATTTACTTCTTCTGCTAAAGTTTTATCAAATGTTACATTGTCAGTAAATGTAGTGTTTGCTTTTTTTGTACCATGATTTATTCTAGATTTGTAGATTTTTTCTACTTTTGATTTAGTTATACCACTTGGAGATACTACTTCTATTTCATCTCATATGTTGAATTGATTCTTTACTTCTACTCTTACTAGTTTTTCTACTTCATCATATTCTCTAAGTATTCATAAAAATGATTTAGTACCAAAACTACCATTTCTTTCATAGAATTGTGCATTTGCATTTGTATTTCATGCTAAAAATCCTGGAATATATCATCTATTTGCAATTCAGAATAATTCTTCTGATAATTTAACTGCATCATATTTTTCTCATCTTTCTACTGCATCTACAGCTTCTCTATAAGCTAAACCAACTGAAGCAATATAATTAACTGTTTTATTTCTTCATTCTACTTTGAAACTGATTATTCAAGCCTCGCATAATTCTTCTATATAATCAATAGCACATAAATCTCTAGAATTCATCAAATAAGTACCATAACTATCTTCATCTATTTCCATTATTTCACCTGGTCTTTCTTTTTCTTCTAGATAAAAATTACCTGTTAATTCTTCATAATCCTCTGGTCTACCAGTAACAGTTTCTAATTCTTCTTCTGATCTCTCATCCTTGAATACTTTGTATTCCCATCTACATGAATGACTACATGTTCATTGATTTGGATCTCTGTTTGATAAATAATTTGAGATAAGACATCTACCACTATATGCCATACAAATAGCACCATGTACAAAAGCTTCTAATTCCATATCTGGTACTTGCTCATGTATTTCTTTCATTTCTTTTATAGAAATCTCTCTTGATAATATGATTCTTTTGATTCACATTTCTTTCCAAAACAATGCTTGAGCCCAGTTTGTATTATTTGCTTGTACTGATAGATGTATTTCTGCTTCTGGGAATTCTTTTCTTACTAGATAAATAAGTCCTGGATCAGCCATAATAAAAGCATCTGGTCACATTTCAAGCATTTTTTTAAATTGTGCTAAAAAAGGTTTTATTTTGACATTATGAGCATATATATTTGCAGTGAAATATATCTTTTTTCATAGATTGTGAGCATATTCTACTGCTTCTTTTATAGTTTCCATTGTAAAAGCATTAGTTCTAGCTCTTAGAGAAAACATAGGTACTCATACATAACATGCATCTGCACCATAAGCATAAGCAAATTTCAATTTTTCGAAATCTCATGCTGGCATCAAAAGTTCTAACTTTTTTGTCATACTAAATTATTAATTATAAAACTAGTTCCGCACTAGCCCTTTAGTAAAGGTGAGGGAATTGTAGTAATTTTTTGATAAAATACAAATTTTTCACAAAAAAAAGGGTAATTTCTTACCCTTTTTTATTTTTTCTCCTTTTTAAATTAAATTCGTTCACTAGCATTGCTATAAGGACACATCTTGTGAAATGTATCTACAACAAACTCATATAAATCAACAATTGCTCCGAAAATTTTACAAACAATAGACCAAATCCAAATAAATGGATAGCCCAATATTTTGAAAACGTTAGCAAAGAAATCATGAATAATCTCTGATTTTTCGAAAATTTTATTTTCTATAGCCTCCAGTTTATCATAGTAATCAACTACTTCACGAGCAGTCATTTGTGAATTAACAAGTTTTTTGATATGTTTATAGGAATAATAAATATTTCTACTATTTAGAATAGTTTTCAAAGATCTGACTTCAAACAAGAACTCATCATCCAAACGACTAATGTATTTAGCAAAAAGTATTTTGCTATTTTTATTCGAGTCTGTAACAAAAAAATCAAATAAATTATTAAATTCCATAAAATTATCAATTTTATCAAGAATCCATTTATTATTTGAAACAGCAAAAATAGCCATTTTATTATCTACAAATTCATCTACAAGTTTTTTACCTCGCAAATACTGAGATTTTTCATATTCCAAAACTGTTGGACTTTTAAACAAGAAAAAACTAATGGAAAAAATAAGTATATTAATTCCAATAAGCTTTGAAATAATAAGCAAAACATCAATGAATGTAACAAAATCAAAAAATTGTAAAAAAAATATAATTTGACCAATCAGAATTGCAAGAAATGAAAAAATTATAATCATAACTAGTTTATCAAATAATGAATGAACGAAATTAAAATCATAATTTAATTTTCCTAAAACATATTTATTCTGAACTTCAAAATATTTACTTGAAACATTAATTAAAAAAGAAATTGCTAAAATAAAAATGCTAATAGAAATAATGTATGCATAATTATTCAATATGAACTCATAGAAAAACTTAGAAATATCAAACAAGGTCTCCCAAACAAATATTAAATGAGACGATAACAATAAGAAAATAGCATATTTAGCATATTTCAATCTAGATAATGGTACATAAGAACGTTTTTTTAAATAACTGCTTACAAAATAGTCAACAATTACAGTAAAAGATACAGCTAGAATAGGCTCGTATGCATAACTAAAAATAGCAATCAAAATACAATACCAGACAATTTTTAGGAACATATATAAAATCTTCGACAAAGTCTTAGAATTATCCAATACATCAAACACTTTAATACTATAATCAATAAAATCACTTAATTTATCGTCAGTTCCACTAATAAAATGCAGAAATAAATCAACCACTTTTAATAACAAAAACTTAATCATATAAGCAGATATAATTAGAGGTAAAAGTGAGGCAAAAATAGATAACCAAACAATTACTTTAGTATTCTCAATTCCTCCAAACAACAATAAGCCACAACAAGCTGGTGACACTACAAGCAGAGTGAAATAAAGCAAAAAAGTAGTCCAAAATCTAGGACATACCCATCCGCTCACTTCTTGCTCATCGAAATCTCCCCACAAATAATTACCAAAAATCTTGCGAGTAGCTATCCCATAAAATCCATCAGGATTAATATAAAATTCACTGAAGCCCTGATCTTTGTAATTTTTGTGATCCTTTTTTGACAGATATTTTGCATTATGGTTTACTGTATCATCCTCAGTACCACGATACTTAGTAAATCCCATATCTAAACAACTTTCATTTTTTACTACTGCCCAGTTTTGATTAAATCTTTCAGATTCGTCATACAATTCCTCATTTTTTATTTCTGCTAAGCTAGGTTTATGAAAAATATGTTTCCAGCCTTTTGCACAAATTTGTGGTAAAAACGGAAAAGTGTCATGAAAAATAAAATAATAAGCATTTTTCAACTCTAATAATTGTTTATCATCCATTCTACGGATATAAGATTCCAAATCTTGCAAATCAACATTCATATTCCATAAAAAACTCCTAAAAGCTTTTATAGGAATTGCAAAGCTATAAGCAATTATCTGAATATCACGATCAGAATTATCAAAAAACATAGATAAAAATCTTCTACGCTCATCATAATAATACTGTGAACCTACATCATATTTGTTTACGTCATAATTTTCATAAACATTAGGCAAATTATAACTAACAAAATTGTAAAAAGTATGAGCAGAAGAATTGTATTTAGGATAATCTCTCTCATAAACATTTAAAGCTCTATTAACGAAATCTTGAGCTTTTATAAAAGACCAATTTTCATAGTTAAGATTTGTTGGAACTGGTAGTTTTTGAGAATAAGATACACATTTGCTTATCTGAGTATCTTCTTCAGAATAAAACTCTGAAACAAAAATTGATATATCACTCAAAAAATTATCAGTTTCCAATTTTTTTACTAATTCCTTATATTCCAATTTCTGATATTTATATTCATACCAAAATACTTCTTTCAAATTAACAGGAGACTGATAAAATAAACATATATCTCTAATTTGCTTATTTTCACAATTACTATAAACAGCTAAGAAATCCAATAAAAGTTCTGATTTCATATCTTTTTTTTCTGAAAAAGATAAGTTTTGCGAAACCAAAATACCAAAAAAATATTTATCTAAATTTAAAAGCATATAAAGAAATACACTTGTATTATATAGATGTAAAGGAATATTATTGAAATAATCCACTTCTAATTGCCTATATTTTCTATCCAAAAGTTTAGAAAATATATTTTTCAAATCATTTTTTAAGAACATAAAAATCCCCTTATATAAAATTTTCAAAAGATGTTAATGAGCAAAATTTAACTAGCAGATTATATAATAATTATATCAAAAGTCAATATTGCTATTAGTGTAACTACTCAGCAACGAAATTTTAGCTTGACAGAAAAACAGTAAAAACAAGAATAATACTTTAAATAAGACAGATAAAATGATATAAGAAAACTTAAAAGAAAAATCATAAAAAATATAAAAGAGTACTAAAAACGTT
>JAUXPL010000008.1 GCA_030683605.1 Candidatus Altimarinota bacterium | reverse complement strand
GAAAAAGTCCTTCGTAATAATAAAAATCTATATTTTTAGATAAAATTTATGAAAATAATTTTTTGATTAGCTATTCTAAGCAAAAAATTTTTAAGTAAATTTTAGCAAAAAAGATAATTTTTTTATAGATGTGAGTTTTTCTGTGCTTCCTTAATATCCTTATACATATCATGCTCTATTTCATTCATAAATTTTATGTACAATTTTGGTGTAATAATTTCTTTTTTATATAAATCTTTAACTACATTTTCATCTATTTTTAATAATGATTTTGTTATCAAATTTGATTCAATTGCATTAATGCTAGTTTGATGTTCTGATAATAGTTTGAGTCTTTTTTCTTCTGCTATTAAATTAAATGTATTATATAAATCTATAACTTCATCAAATATACTTACATCAAATCAAAAATTAATTTCTGATAATTTTTTTAATTCTTTTATTACTTTTCTAGTAATTATTAAACGAGTTCTATTTCTAATATAAGCATCTAAATTAGTAGATGTTTTTTTATAAATAGAAAATATAAATTGAGAAAATATATCATAATCATTTTCTGAGTTTGATATTTTTCTAAGTTGATAATTATCATGTTCTACTCTATCCATTTGTTTTTCTATTTTTCTGAGAATATATTTAAAATTATGTTCATCTATCTCATTATAAAAAAATAATTCTTTTAAATATTGTTTTTCTATTCATAATGCATGCAACGATAATACTTTTCTAATAAGTGATATAGATTCTTCTTCTTTATCTCACAAAATTATTTTGATATTATTTATTGAAAAATTTAATTTTTCAGTATATTTTAAAATTAGCTTATCATACTCTTTTTTTGTAAAATAAGATTTTTTGTATGAAGTATTCAATTTATCAATTACTTTCAAACATGTTAAAATTTTTCATTCTTCATACTCAAATTCCTCTAATTTGTTTAATTTATCCAATTTTAAGTGTCTCATTATTTTTGGAATTAATGGAGCTTTAATAAACAAAGTAAACATTATACTTCAAATTGTAATAACTGTTAAAAAATCTTTTATAGAAAAATCATAAGACCATCAAACAAGTTGTTCAAATGCTAATATCTTTTCATAATCATCATGTCATACTCATGGAATCAACAAAACCATCATCAAAGCCAAAGCTCATCTCAAACTTCACCATGATAATAATTTTACCCGATTATATGGAATATTTTCTTCTAATTTAAATATATTTATTGTAAATATAGGTATATAAACAGAAATAACTCTAGCAATCATTACCGTGAAAATAGTAATGAATAAAGGTAAAATAAATTGTGAAAATTTTATATCAATAGTAGATAATATCAATCACATCAAAATAAAAACAATTGAATTTGAAACAAATGCAAAAAATTCCCAAAACTTTTGCATATGTACTTCTACTCTAGGTGTTATCTTGTATTTTCAATAATTTCAAATAACTATAGATGCTATTACTGTAGATATAACTCAAGATATTGGAATAAATGGAAAATATATAGTAATGATTTCAGCAAATATAAATGTCAAATGAGCCAGTAACATAGTTAATACAATTTCTACTTCTTCACTGTTTTTTATTCTTCATATTATTTTACTAAACAAAACTCAAGTAAATCATCAAAACAATATTCATCATATCAACATTGACAAAAATTTCCATATTCACTCAATATAAGTAAATCAAGTAATTAATCATCATTCAGTAATTAATCATAATATAACCAAAAATATAGCTACAGAAGTACCATCATTGAACAAACTTTCTCATTCAAATAATACAGTTAATCTTCTAGGTGCTCATAATGATTTAAATATAGATAAAACAGCTACCGGATCAGTTGAAGATATTAATACTCAAAATAATAAACAAACCAAATATGGAATATTTAATCAAACAAATGGAAATATAAAAAATAAAACTATAGAAATTATAAATCAAGAAATTAATAATCAAAAAATAGCCAAAGCAGATATAGTTTTCCAATTTGCTAATAAATGTTTATAATTAATATTATAAGCTCATTCAAATAATAAAATAGGTAAAAAAACATAAAACAAAATATCTGGTGTCAATTTGAAATCGTCAATAAATCAAAATAATGATATTTTGGAAATAGGTACTAATAATAATCCTATAATTACAAGTAAAACAGTATATGGAAAATTTATTTTTTTACTCAAAATGTATGCAAAAGAACAAATTACTAATAAAATCAAAAATGATAGTGTTTGTGATAAAAAAAATAATTCTTGCATAAAAATGGTTTTAATATTAAATTTTTGAATGAAGTCTAAAAAAATATAAAAATAAATCAAATTATTTTTATATTATTTTTTTAACATCACTATATCTTTCTTCATCTATATCATCTATAAATCTCATATATAGTTTAGGAGTAATTATTTCTTTATTATACAAATCATCTATTAAGTTTTCTTCTAGTTTTAAAAGTGATTTATTTATCAAATTTGATTCAATTGCATTAATTGTAACTTTATGGTCACTGAATAATTTTATTCTTTCTTCATCTGCATGCTTATTAAATGCTGCATACAATTCTATTATTTCATCAAATAAAGATCTATCAAATCAAAAATCAATTTCAGACAAACTTCTCAGCTCTTTAATTACTTTTCTAGTAATAATCAGACGAGTTCTATTTCTAATGTATGAATCTATGTAAGTAGATTCTTTTTGATAAAGTTTTAAAAATATTTTTGAAAAAAAATCATAGTCATCCTCTTTTTCAGATATTTTAATCAATTTTAAGTGATCGTGATTAATTTTTTCTATTTCTCTTTCTATCTTTCTAAGTATATATTTGAAATTATTTTCATCTATTTCATTATATAAAAATAATTGTTTCAAATATTGTTTTTCTATTCATAATGCATGTAAAGATAAAGCTCTAATTGTAAAAGTCTTAATTTCAACTTCTTTATCTCATAAAACTATTTTCATATGATTTAGAGAATCTTTTAATTTTTTTGAATATTTAAAACTTAATTCTTCATATTCATTTTTTGTAATATATGCTTTTTTATAAGTAGAATTCAATTTTTCTAATATTTTCATATTTGCTAATATTTTTCATTCATCATATTCAAATTCTTCCAATTTATGGAGCTTATCTACTTGTAATTGTCTCATCATTCTTGGTATCAGAGGAGCTTGAACAAAAAGTGTAAACATTATACTTCAGATAGTTAATACTATCAAAAATTCTTTAATAGAAAAAGTATATGACCATCAAACAATTTCTTGAAATGCTAATATCTTTAAATAATCTGGATCTCAAACTCCTGGTATAAGTAAAACCATCATTAAAGCCAAAGCTCATCTCAAACTTCACCATGATAATAGTTTTGCCCAACTATTTGGTATACGCTCCTCAAATTTAAATTTATTAATTATAAAAACAGGTATATATACAGAAATAACCCTTACTATCATAACAGTTAAAATTGTAATAATTACTGGTAAAATAAAATTAGTAACATCTATATTTATAGATGTCAAAATTAATCACATAAGTATAAATACAATTGAATTGGCTATAAAAGCAAAAAATTCCCAGAATTTTTTCATATGAATTTCTACTTTTGGAGTTATTTTATATCTTCAATAATTTCATACAACTATTGATGCAATAACTGTAGCAATTACTCAAGAAATAGGTAAAAATGAGATATGATGAGTAATTATTTCAGCAAATATAAAAGTAAAATGTGCAACCATCATAGTAAGTACGATTTCTGCTTCTTCATTATTTTCCAATTTTCATACCAATTTACTAAAAAGTAAACCAGTTATTGCTCAAAATAATATTCATCAAAAAAGCATAGATAAAAATTTTCAAATTCATACAAAATATGTAAATCAACTTACATATCATCATTCCAAAATTACTCACAAAATAACCATAAATAAAGCAACAGCAGTACCATCATTGAATTGACTTTCTCACTCAAATATCATTGTTAATCTTCTAGGTGCTCATAATGATTTAAATATAGATAAAACTGCTACAGGATCTGTTGAAGAGATAAGTGCTCAAAATAAAAAACAAACTAAATATGGTACATTAAATCATGCGAAAGGTAGTAAAAAAAATAATACAGTAGATATCAATAATGATGATATTAAAAGAGAAAAAATTGATAATAAAGATATTGTCTTCCAATTATTTAATAATAATCTATAGTTTATATTATAAGCTCATTCAAATAATAATACTGGTAAGAATACATAAAATAATAATTCTGGTGTTAATTTGAAATCATCAATAAAAGAAAATATTTCTAAACTAGAAATAGGTACCAAAAATAATCATACAATTACTAGTAATACAGTATAAGGAAATTTTATTTTTTTACTTAATACAAATGTAAATGAACAAATACTCAATAAAAATATAAAAGATAATGTTTGGCTGATAAAGCTTATTTCACTCATAGATAATATAATATTATAATATATACTTTAATTATAATATATAAGTTTAAAATAAACAAAAAACTAGATAAAAATTATCTAGTTTTTTGAATTAATTATTCAAAGAAAGCTAAAGCATTCTGTTAAGGAAAGTCTGAAAAATAGTTATTCCTTTTTAGTTTCCATTTGTTTTGCTATTAATTCTGCATGTTTCTTTGCTTTTTCTTCTTTTTTCTTATCTTCGAATTCTGCTTTTTTCTTGTCCCATTCTTGTTCTTGTTTTTCTACATCTTCCAGACTTTTGTTTATTTTTCACTCTACACTTTTTCTTGGTTTAGAATATTTTTCACGAGAAACTGATAATATCTTTGCATATCTGCTAGAAAATACCTCATCATTTTTTTTATTTGGACTAAATGTACTAGCAGAAAATACAGGAGAAGGCATACCATCAATTAATTGTTTAGTATAAATGTTATATTTTTTTAGATTCATCAAATCATCTTCAGATATTTCTCAAGTCAATACCTCTTTTAATATACTTGCATCATGATATCATACTTGAAATGATACTATCGATCATACATTACCAAAAACTGCTCATCTAACTGATTCTTGCATTTGGTCAATATATTGATTTGCCATTACTAGATTGAGTTTATACTTTCTAGCTTCTGACAATATTGTTGCAAAAGAATCAGTAGCAAAGTTTTGAAACTCATCTACATATAGATAAAAATCTTCTCTCTTACTCTCAGCAATATCAGCTCTACTCATGGCATCCATTTGAAATTTTGTTACCATCATTGCTCATAATAATGCAGATGCATCTTCTCAAATCTTACCTTTTGATAAGTTTATTATAATAATTTTTTTGTTATCCATAGCCCATCTAATAGAAAAACTATTTTTTGGTTGACCTAGTACATTTCTGAGAATTGTACTAGATAGAAATTGTCATACTTTGTTCAATATTGGTCCTGCTGCTTCTACTTTTTGATTTGGAGCCATTTTAGCAAATTCTCATGTCCAGAATTTTTTTACTACTGGATCAGATATTTTGTTTACTACTTTTGATCTAAATACATCGGAAGTAAGCATAAGTGGTATAGATATAAGTGTTGAATTAGGATATTCTAATAATGCTAAAATAGTATTTCTGAGAATATGTTCCAATCTAGGCCCCCATGAATCACCAAATATTTTTTTAAATATTCATACCAATCATGATGCTACTAGTGGTCTAAGTTCAGGATTTACATCATCAAGCATATTAAATGCTATTGGCCAATCTGTATCACTTGGGTCAAATATAATAGTCTGATTTGTTCTAGATTTAGGTATAAATCATATAACAGCTTCAGCTAAATCTCCATGAGGATCGATAACTGCTACTCATCTACCTTTTCTAATATCATCTATGATCATATTCTCCAAAAGTGTAGATTTACCCATTCATGTTTTTCATAAAACATACATATGTCTTCTCCTATCATTTGGTCAGATTCAAAAACTTATATTTGTTCATCTAAAATTTGATATTCAGATAGGTGTTAGATCAGAATCAGCAGGATCAACATTATCTCATAAATCAGAATCAATAATAGGTAGATTTGATGGTGGCTCAAAAGCACGAGCAATAACCCAATTTATTTGTGGTGTTTTTACATAACTAGTAGGTAAATGGACTAATCCTGATAATTCATTTGTCGTCAATAACATTTCTCAATTTATTTCTCTATTTTTTACTTTTTGAATTTCAGTAAATTCATTTGAAATTTTTCATAATTTAAATGAATTAATTCAAAAATTTGAAAATACATTTAATGTAGAGTATATTTCTCTAATAGTAGATTTAGCTTCTACTTGATCTTCTCAAGCATGAATAACATTTATAGAAGTCAAAAATCATTCCAAAATTAATTTATTCTTCATATATTTAGGAACTGATATTTTTTCTTCTACTGTATCTGTTAATTCATCTTTACTATTATCATCTAGTATTTCATCAGATGTTCATCAATCTGTTTTTTTTGATTTTTTAAAAAATAATCCAAATATCTTAAACAATAGAATAAGTGGAAAAAGCAATATTTTTAAGTATATAACTTTTGGATTTAATAATATTTTTTTCAAAAAATCTGGATAATTTGATAATAATATTTTAATTGTACCTGATAATCATTTTTTCCATTTTTTACTTATAACTGGTGTGAAATTTATTTGAAAAGTATTTAATGTGTATTTACCTGTTCTTCATAAAGCTGATGTAATTGATGAAAATGGATCTACAGTATCCTTACTAGCTTCTTCTTGTAATTCTGTGAAACTTTTTATAGGAAATAAATAATGCTTTTCAAGCTCAATATTTCAAATATACATTTTATCGTTCGGAATATTTTCTAAATAATCTCATACTTCAATTATCTCAACATTATTATAATGTGCATAAATCTGATTAACTAAAAAATTTGAATATTTATTTGGAGCAACAATAAAAAATCTGATTCTATTTGCTACTTTGGTTATCTCAAATGAAAAAGTTGGCTGAATAAAATTTTTGTCTTTTTTAAATATTTTTTTCTTTTCAAAATCATCAAAAACCTTGTGCAGAACAATTAATATATGCTCAAACACTCAAGGTCACTTCTCATTATTTTTATCAACTAGTATTTCAAGTACTTTTTTTTCCATATTTTTTTATTTATCCTTTTGCAATAATTATACAAGAATTCACTTATAAATACACAAAAGTTTTAAAATTTATATATATTTAATTATAATATATTTTTTAAAATAAAGCAAATAAAAACTCTTCAATTTTGAAGAGTTTTTATAATTAGATATTTAATAATATAAATAATAAATTAATAAATTATTTACTAATTAATTTTTAATATAGAATTGGTATTTATAACTATAAGCTGATTGTGCATTCCAAGAAGTATACGTTGTTGCAACATGATCACTTCAAATTCTACATCATACTCAATTAGCCCATCAACAACTTAGTAATTGTCAATCTGCCCTAGGCCTATCAGTATACCCACTGTCATATAGAGTTCATAATCATCATCCATAATTATCTGTAATTATTCATCATATTGAAATCCTATCTAAATCAGTATTAAATTGCCCTCTTGCTGTATTTACAAATAAATTGGATGTTTGTTTAATAGTAGGTTCGTTTGTAGGAATAATATTAGTAAGTCAGCTACTAGTAATAGTTGAGCTCGTTAATTGAGTATTAGAAGCAGAATTAAAAAAAGTATATAAAGTGTTGGTAGAATTTAAATTATAACTTTTCCATGCTAGTAATGTATCTGAAGAATTAAATATCTTTATTAATAATTTATTTCAAGAATTTAATGAAAATACTTTAGAATTTTTATAATCAGTTGATAATGCTGTATTTGGATTTCATATATTATATGAATTACTAGTCCAAAAATTTGTATTTCAATAAAAAGCAATATTTCAATCCGAAGTATTTAATCACATAGCAAGTGTCCATCCTCATCAATCAGTAGTCATATCACAATATACATCACTAGCTGTATTAACACCTACTCAATCAGAATCTATAGAATAAACTCAACTTGTAGTTATTCCTGCATCATATAAGGCTTTACAAGATGATAATGTATTTAATACACAACTACTTCCATTCCATGAATAATTAGAATTACAATTGAAATCACATGTTACTTGACTCTCTCACCAGCTAGTTGTTGGTGACCAAGCTGAACCATTCCATGTTTGTGTGTAGTTTGTTCCAGTTGTAGCTGTTGCATTAGTTGGGATACTTCATCCACATGCTACACTTTGAGTATTAGCATTACACACATTTCCACTTTGTGTATAGTTTACATTACAACTTGTCACTGTACACGCTCACCAAGCACTTCCATTCCATGTTTCTTGTCATGTTCAGTTTGTTATTACACATGATCTTGTATTACTTACACAACTTACTCATCAATTCTCTGTATGATATCAGTCTTGACAATCATATCTACATACTCATGGTATTGTATTATATGACCATGTTGCTGTTCATTGTGTTCAATTCAATTCTGCATTATCTGGCATTGTTCATGAACAACTAGTATTTGATACTGTTGTTACTGGTTTAATACTTCATCATAAATTATTAGCTACTAGATTTGTTGATACATAT
>JAUXPL010000023.1 GCA_030683605.1 Candidatus Altimarinota bacterium | reverse complement strand
TTTGTCAAGTTTTTTTGACAAAAAAGTTCAACAAAAAAACACGAAAAAATCGTGTTTTTTTGTGTTTACTTGAAGTCTTGTTTATGGCTTAGATTAAAGATTATTCAATTATAGTTTTGTGAAAGTTTTTAGAATGCGAGTATTTAATGATATTTTTATAAAGAAACAATATAATGATAAACTCTTAATCTAGTATAAAATAATATATTTAGTTAAATTTTTTTAGTAATGATAGTAATTATATCATCTACAAGTGATATAATAATAAAAAATTTATTTTAATGCATTACTAAAATTTGAGTAGTTCCGATTTTGAGTAGAGAATAGTGAAATATTTAATGATTTTACAATAAATAACTATAATAAAAGCTTATAATAAATATGAATTTATTATAAGCTTTTATGTGTATTTAGATAAAAAGTAGAAATTTTTTGGGGGGTTTTAAATTTTGTATTTTCAGTACCAGAAGAATGCTCATACAAACCAGTAAATTCACTAAAATTAGATTTACTCATTAATATATTTATTTAAAAAATAATAATTTCATTATACAAATATTGAAAATTAATCAAAAAATAATAAATTATTAATTATTTTTAGACCAGTATATATAGACTGTACATTTTTTAAAAAAGTCTAAAAAAAATTTGATTATATTTTTTTTTCTATATAATGCTAAAGCAATAAGCGAAGCCGGGGTAGCTCAGGGGTAGAGCAGGGCCCTGAAAAGGCCTGTGTCGGTGGTTCAAATCCGCCCTTCGGCACCATTACAGTAAAGACAAAAAATAAAAACAACTTAAAAGTTGTTTTTATTTTGTTTTTTTAGTTTCAGTTACTACTTTTTTTGGTATACCGTAATAATCAAGTAAATATTTAGAAATATCTGCAAAAAGACGTCAAGATGTTTCTCATCCATAAGAACTAGTTCTGATTCTTTCTAATTTTACCAAAATTACAAATCTAGGATCTTCTGAAGGTCAATATCAAGCAAATGTTCAATTAGTTGATCATTGTCATGTTTCGTATTTTCATTTATATGGAATCTGAGCAGTTCATGATTTACAGGCTAGATTATATCATTCTACAGCTCAATTATTAGCAACTCAATTTATACATCAATCCGTTAACATTTCAGTAATTGCTTTAGAAGTTGAAGCCTTAATAACTCTTCTTTCTTGTTCAGTTTTATAATTTATTATTTTTCAATCAGGAAATTTTATTTGTTCAATGATTTTTGGTTTCACGTATACTCATCAATTTGCTAATACATTATAAGCTGCAGCCATTTGTAATGGAGTAACACTTACTCATAATCAATAACTAGATGTTAATAATTGTGCTGTTGACCATCTTTCCCATGGTCTAATTTTAGAATATACTTCTCAAGACAAATCAATATTTGTTACATCTCAAAATCAAAAATCTGTAAAATACTGATGCATTATCACTTTTCATACTCTTTGTACAATTCTAATCATTCATACATTACAACTATAATTTAGAGCATTTCAAAAAGTATGATATCATAAACATTGTCTTGCAATATTTTTTATTGTAAATTGATCAATTTTTACTTGTCATTCATCTAAATACATTGAATTTCTAGTAATTTCTCATGTATCCAATCATACTGCAACTGTTATCGATTTCATTACAGAACCTGGTTCATATAATGAAGATATTGCATCATTTTTGTATACTTGAGCTCAATAATAATTTTTGTATCTATATTTTACTAATGATTTATTTCATAACTCTGTTCTTTCTGCTTCTCTTAAATAAATTTCTTTATTATTATAATAATACAATTTACCATTAGTATTATCCTCTACATAAATAGGATATCACAATAAATCTATACTGGGATTTGGAAATTCTGAATACTTAACTTTTTCTAAACTATAAACATCTCAAAAATTATTCAAATCATAAGTTGGATAATTAGCCATAGATATAATCCTGCCTGTTTTAGGCTCCATTACTATAATTGTTCATTTATTAGCTCTATATTTTTTAACTCAGTCTTCTAATACTTGTTCTACTTTTTTTTGTACATTTCTATCAATTGTAGAAATAATATTTACTCATTCTCATAGTAAATCATTTTTATCTATTGAAATAGGATCTATTATCCTTCACATTATATCTTTCCTACTTACTATTTTTCAATTATTTCATTTTAAAATTTCATTAAATTGTCATTCAATTCAATAATGTCAAACTCATTGATTATCTACAAATCACATTACTTGAGCAGCAAGTTCATTCTCAGGGTAAAATCTATTCGGATTAGGAGTAAGAATAAAAAATTTATATATAGATTTATTAATATCCAATATTCATTTTTGAATTGCTTCTTTTTCTTCATCTAAATAATTTTTCAAATATTCTGATACATAGATAGATACTTTATTAAATATTGGAACATACCTTAATTCTCTTTTTCTTAATATGTACTCTAAATCAGATTTTTGATATCACAATAAAGGTGATAATTTTTCTGCTACTGATGGTATATTATCTATTTCTAAAGGATTTGCATAAATATGATTTTTTGATGGATATATTCATTTTATTCATAAATTAATTACATCATTTATTTGTTGATTAGATAAATCTTTTTTAATCAATACACTTGTAACATAAGTCTGATTTACTCTTTCTTTCATTTTTTCTAACAAAAGTTTTTTTATATAAGTTTCAGAATTTTCAAAATCTTCAATATCTAATACTTTTAAAAATTTAGTCAAATTATCCTTACATTCTCTTTTTTTCTTTAAATAACATATTTGTTTATAAACTATTTCTTGTAAAAAGTAAGCCAATTTATCTTTATCTCAATCCATTTTTGGATCTATAGCAATATCATATAAATTCAAAGATGTTCATAAAATAGTCTCTCTCTCTCAAGATGAATATATATTTCATCTAGTTACAGGAACAATAACTTCTCAAATTTGTTGTTTATCAGCTAATGTTTTATAAAAATCAAAATGAAAAACTGTATAACTAAACATTTTGAAAACAATAATTAAAAAACACAATATAAAAAATGCTGCAATTATGTGAATTTTGCTACATTTATTTATAAAACTTCTTATAGTTCTATTATTGATAAAATTATCTAATATAGATTGTCTCTTCATTAATTATAGTTTTTTAAAAATTAGATCTTTTAATAATGATGGTATTATATCATCATTGTAAATTGTAACAAGTTTTTTTTCAATTTTTTCTATAGATTTTAAATCTAATTGATTTAAAACTTCTGTTTCAAAAATTTGTAAAATAAATGGAAGATTACTATTTAAATTTATACTTTTTCTTGACCATCATCACAAATTTTCCTCACTACTAAATGGTGCATAATAATTATTTTTAATAGTCAGATACATAGAATAAATTACCTCTTCAGCTTCTCATACACATTCAAAAGGTTTTATTCCAGATATTCACAATAGTTCTCTGAATAAATTTTCTAAGTCTTTTCTCTCGTATAAATCTTCTCAAAATATTTCTAATATTTCTGTTTTTGATAAATATGGTCTCAATATAGAAAAAACAAAAGCACATTTTGGACAAGCATTACACCAATAACTTTTTGATCAATATATTAAACTCATTTTTCTTTCTCTCGCCCTTTGATATGGTGATAAATTAGAATTTTTAGTTATCTTAAAATTATTATTACAACTAGAAAAATTCTTGAAATATTTCTTTGCAAATTTAGAAAATAATTCTGCAATCTTAATTTCGTATAATCATCTAAGAAGTGAAAAATAACTAGATTTTTTAGAAATATATTTAAAAACATATTCGCAAAAATCTTTCTCGAAATCAAGGCTTTTAGAATATTGATGATTTATATTTACTCATTCCCATATAGTATTTCAAAAACTAGCTGATTTTTCATTTGATAATATTAAATAGTCATAGTTGTACAAATATGATACAACTTCCAGTGAAAAAGCAATTATTCAAGTAATAGGCACATGTCAATTATAGTATCATAACTTATTTAAATCAAATAAATTAGATGATAATTCTCTCTTTACTGATAGTATTTTATTTCATGATATATCACTTGTAAATTGTTTAAGAGGATCTATTTTTCAAAATACAAATAAATCAAAATTCATTCAGGCATTTTTCATCAATTCTATAGAAACAATTGAGTCTTTTCATCATCATATTGATATTAAAGATTTTTTATTTTTTATTGATACAGAATTAAATTCTTCATTATTTTCTACTATATAATTTTTTTTAGGCTTTTTTGATTTATTTATGAAATTAAATAATCCTTTTGGAGAAATCTGATTTGAATACAAAAATTCTCATAATCAATTAGTATAAAATTTTTGCCAAAATTTAATCTGAAATTCATCTAAAAAACCTGATTCTACTATCAAGTCATTAGTTGGAAAAACCTTATAATAACTTATACCAATAGCTATATGTAAATGAAAAAGTATATTTTCTAAAATATTATTATCTATATTTTCTATTATTTTAAAATTTTCATTATAAAAATCTAAAACTTCCTCAAAAAAAACTTCATCATCAAAACTATAATAAAATTTTGCTTGCAAATTTGAATAATCAAATTCAAATGATTTGAAATAAAATAAAGAGAATTTGTGCATAATTAATTTAATTTTTTATAAAATTTTATAATAACAGAAATCTAAAGCATTCTGTTGACAATCATATATTTCAACAGAGGACTTTTTCAGTGTTTCCTTAATTTATTGTAATAGTTTTTTACTTGTTAGATATTATCTTTTTTATCAAATATTTCAAATAAAAATCTTATAGTTTTTTATTTATTATTGATTATATAAAATAAATTTGATAATTTAAATTTATTTTATATAATCAATTCACATTTACTGGTGTATTTTTCTGGTTATGTAAAAATATTTTAATTTATAAAAATACTAACATGGCTGTTACTAAAGAACAAAAAGCTAAACTCGTAGAAGATTTTGGAGGCAAAAAAGGTAATTCTGGTTCTACTGAAGTACAAATCGCAATTTTAACTGCAGAAATTGAAAATTTAAAAGATCATTTATTAGAACATAAAAAAGATAATCACTCTAGAAGATGAATTCTAATAATGGTTGCAAAAAGAAGAAAACTACTTACTTACTTAAAAAGTAAAGATTTAGATAAATATAATGAAATACTTGAAAAATTAAATTTAAGAAAATAATTAAAAAAAGCTCAAAATTGAGCTTTTTTTAATTATTAGTTTTTTCTATTCTTCAAATAATTGCTGACGATAATAAATCTTTGAATTTCATTTTTAATCTTTCTACAAATCTATCAATAATTAAATAATCGTAATCAAGAATTTTTAATTTTAATAATACTTTTGTTTTATCTGATCACATTTTAGATGTATTAATAGCATCAACATCTATTCACATAGAAAAAATAATATCACTTAATTCTTTTAATATTCAAATTTGATTTTTGAATATTAAATCAACTTCTACAATTATAGATTCTTCTTCTATTCATTTAATATGTGCTGATAATAATCTTTCCTTGTTTGCATCTTTTAAAATTTCACATTTTCTATTATGAATTGTAATTATTCACTTAGAACTAATATGAGCAACTAATTCATTACTTAACTTTTTTTTACAACAATTTCATATTCTATAAGGCATATTCACTTCTCATCATATAACTAATTGAATTTTTTCAGAATCATTTGTTCATTTATGTTCATTTTGTTTTAAAACATCTTCATTAGGTTCTTTTTTTTCTAGAGTTATTTTCTTAGTTTTTAAAATTTTCTTCATTATAGCAGATGGATTTACACTGAAATTTCCTACTTGCTCCAATAAACTATATCTATCTTCTTTGGAATAAATCACTCAATCAACATTTTTTAAAAATAATAATTCTTTGTCTAATGTTTCTAATCAAGCCTTTTCTAGATATTTATTAAGCATTTCCTTTCACCTTTCTCTATGCAATTCTCTATCCTCTTTTTTTAGATAATTTTTTATTCTATTTTTTGCTTTAACAGTCTTAACAAATCATATCCGAAAAGGATTTGGTTTTTTATTCTTATCTATCACTATTTCTACTACATCTCAATTATGTAATTCTTTATCAAGTGGATAAACTCAGTTATTTACTTTTGCTATACTTATATGATCTCATAAGTCACTATGTACATAATATGCAAAATCTATAGGGGTAGAACCTGAAGGTAGATTTATAAAATCTCACTTAGGCGTAAATACAAATATTCTATCTTTAAAAACATCCAATTTCAATGATCAAACAAAGTCGCTATCTCCTATATTATTTACAAGTTCTTTTAATTCGTTTACCCAATCTATCTCAGTAGCTAAAGTACTTCATTTTTCTTTATATTCAAAATGAGCAGCTACTCATATATCAGAATATTCTTTCATCTCAAATGTTTTTATTTGTATTTCTGTTGGTTGATGTCTTTGTGATTTAAATAGTCACATTACATTTGTATGCAAACTCTTATATCAATTTGGTTTTGGCAAGGCAATGTAATCTTTAAATCTTTTCGGAACAGGAGTTAATGAACTATGAATAATTCACAATGCTCTATAACAATCAGATTCAGTTTGAACCATTATTCTCAATCAAAACAAATCATATAATTCATTTACATGCTCCAATCATTTTTTTACAATTTTTTTATGTATAGAATAAATAGATTTTACTCTTAAATCTATTTCATACACTTCTATCTTTCATTCAAATAATTTATCTATTTCTTTTCTAGCATTTTTTGTAAATAATTTAATTTCTGGCTCTAAATCTTTTAATTCCTTACTTAATTTTTTAAAATTTTCTGGTTCTAATATTTTAAAACATTCTTCATCTAGCTCATTTTTCATATGATATAATCATAATCTATCAGCTATTGGAGCATAAATATTTAAAGTTTCAAGTGCTATTTTTTCTCTTTTTTCTATTTTTGGATGATGTTTTAATGTCTTCATATTATGAAGTCTATCTGAAAGTTTAATAAATATAACCCTTAAATCATCCGCCATAGCTATAATCATTTTTCTAAGACTTCAAATATCTCTTTGTTCTCATTTATATTTTACTTTTGATAGTTTTTCCAATCAAATACACAATGTAGCAACTTCTTGTCAAAATTCTTTTTTTATATCTTTTTCAGTTTTGATAGTATCTTCTATTACATCATGCAAAAAACATGCCTGAATTGTAAATAAATCAGGTTTCAAACTAAGAAGAATCTCTGCTGCTTCAACTGGATGTATAATATAAGGGTCTCAAGAAAGTCTATTTTGTCATTCATGAGCCTCTCTAGCATATATATAAGCTTTAAATATTTCTTTTCTAATATATTCAATATTCAAATTATTCATATATTTTGCTACATTTGAAACAATTTTTTCTACTTTTAAATCTATGTTTAAATATTTATCCATATAATTCATTATTAAAACTAATACCAATAATAATATTGTATCATATATAAGTATTTTGTAAATATTTTCTTTACATAAAAATAAAAAAGAATAAAATAAAAATAATTTATATTTAATAAATAAAAATATGCATAAAACAGCAAATAAAAAAGTTCTAGTACAAGCGTTTACATTAGTAGAATTATTAGTTGTTATTACTATCTTAGCTATTATATCAGTTGTAGCATACCAAAATTTCGGTTGAGCAGTAGGAAAAGCGGTTTGAAGTAGAAAAATGGCTGATGTTACTACTATAGAAAAATCACTTCAAAATTACAAAGTTGATAAAAATTATTATCCAGCAGTTGACTCTTATGATTTAACTACTAATATGTGGTGATACAATTCTTGAACTACAGCAACTCAATCAAATACGGTTGATGTAACTCTAAATTGAGCTGAAATCACATCTATTGTCTCTGCAAACGGTTGATGAAGAGTAATGAATATTGACGGTTATCAACAAATATGAGCAAAATGAACAATCTCACAATCAACAATGTGAAAAGTATACTTAACTAAAGATTTATATGACACAGAAGTAGGTGACTTAAAAGAAACTTCGACATCTAATAAGCTTATTGATAAATGAATTTGAAGATATGTGTATTCTGTTTATAAAAAACCTACTTGAGCAAACTGGTGAGCAGAAAATAAAACTGGTACTTATTACAACATAGCATATACATTAAAAAAAGAATGAACTGATACATTAGAAACAATAATTGTATGAGATTATGATAGTGAATCATGTTTTGAAAATGCTGCAAATTGTCCTAATACATTAATTTGAAGCGGTTCTTGAATATTAGTTGATTGACAAGAACAATGAAAAAATGCAGATTGAAGTCCTATAACTAACTTTGGGTCAAACCAACTAAATCAATGAATTCCTTATGCCATAAGTGATTTTGAGTAAATTTATAAAGAGATTTTGCTTTGCATATCTCTTTTTTTGTAATTTGTAAAATAATATTGTAATTTCTTAAAAAATAATAATATATAAGCGAATTAAAACTTAATTAAATCAAAAATAGAATGCAACTTTTTGAAAACATTATTACTATTTTAACAGGCTCTATAGTTGAAACTACTTTAATAAATTGAATAGTAGTATATATTGCTTATTTATTAGTATGGAAAAAATTGAAACAAAAAATTATAAATCATCGTATTCAAGCAACAGAAAGAGTAAATGATAAACAAATTAAAAGAGAGTTAAAAAGTGCCATAAGTACGATAATTGCTTTCACAATATTTAATAGTATAGTTTATTATTTAGCAATTATGTGATATACAAAAATTTATACAAATATATTCGACTATAATATATTTTTAAGTATTATTGTATTAATTTGATTAGTAATTATTGATGATACTTGGTTTTATTGGTATCACAGATTATTACATACAAAAAAATGATTCCGTTATGTTCACTTTGTACATCATAAAAGTTTTGATGTAAATCCGCTTACATCTCTATCATTTCATATAATTGAGCCATTTTTCTTATTTTTTTGGATTATTCCTGTAGCTATGATAATACCTATATATGCTCCATTATTAATTATTTTTCAAATAATAAGCATTCTCAATAATGTAAAATCTCACCTATGATATGAATTTTATTCAAAATGATTTAATAAAAGTATATTTAAATTTGTATCTACAAGTACTCATCATAATATGCATCATAGTAAAATAAATTGAAATTATTGATGATATTTCCGTATTTGGGATAAATTATTAAAAACAGAATTTCCAGATTATGAACTAGTATTTGATAATATACAAGAGAATATATTAAAAAAGTAGAGATATAGAAATGCTATATCTCTACTTTTTATGTATTTTTTAGATGTTTTTAAAAAATATATTTCAAAGAAACATATTTAATTTTTTATTATACTTATGAAATTTTTCTTTGTATCAAATTCTCTATTTTCAATTATCTCAAAATTATTTTGCTTAAATAAATAAGTTAATTCTTCCAAAGTAAAACAATGATAATATCTATGATTTGTTCATATTTTTATACTATAATCAGTACTTCCATAATCATTTTCACTTCATTCTATCATTGAACTTTTATATTTATCTTGATTTAAATTACTATTTAAAGACCAATTAGTCATAAATACTATTCATCAATCTTCTAATAAATTATGAATTTGTCTCAAAACACTTAACCTATTATCCAAATTATCTAAATGATGAAATGAAGCAATAAGAAATATTACATTATAATTATTATGTAAAGTATTTATATCAAGCATATTTAATTCTTGAAAATTGTTTTCAGGATGATTATTTTTTGCTTCTTCTAATAATCATGATGATAAATCGACTCCTAAATAATCACTAATATCTAATTGATGTTTTTTTAGTTCTCACAATAATCTAGCATTTCCACATCAAACATCAAGTATTTTCAAATCTTTTTTTCAAGACAAAAAGGAAATAAAATATTCTATTTCCTCCCATTTCATATTTTTTCTAGAATTAGAAAAAGTCTTTGCGAAATCATTGTAATCTACAGTCATAAAATCAAAACTTAAAAAACATCTTTCTAAATTCCCCCCCTTTTTACCACAATGCCATTAAGTTAAGAAGTTTTCTACTTAACTTAATGGCATTGTCTTTTACCAAGGGAAAGAGGAAATATATAATAAAAATTACATTTTTTCTGGCATTTCTATACCTAACAATTTGAAACTATCTTTTAAAACAAGTGAAAATAATTCAACTAATTGTAATCTGATTAATTTCTTTTTCTCATCTACTTCACTCAATATATGAACAGTATTATAAAAACTATTAAATGCTTTAGTTAATTCATAAGAAAAACTACACAAATGATGTGGCATATTTGTTTTGGCTGTTTTATCTAAAACATCATCATAACTATTAATTAATTTTATCAATTCTATTTCTTCAGAATATTCAAATAATCATATGTAATCATTACACCCACAAGGGGCGTCACTACTATCACATTGTAGGGGCTTCCCTTGTGGTAGCCCTGAACTAATTTTACTATTGATAACATTTTCATCAACACTTTTCTCCAATATTCTAATTGCTCTAACATATGCATATTGAATATATGGTCCAGAATTTCATTCGAAAGTCATGAATTCATCCCAATCAAAAATTACATCCGTGTCTCTAGATTTTTTCAGATAACCGTATTTAATAGCTCATATTCATATAATTTTCGCTAATTCTTCTAGTTCAACTCATTGAATATCATCTCTCTTTTCAAGTATAATATTTTTAGCTCTAAGTTCAGCTTCATCTAGTAAAGAATCCAGTCTAATTATTCTCCCCTTTCTAGTACTCATAGCTCAATCTTTCAGCGATATGAATCAATTAAATGCATGAAATAATTCTGTTTCGTTTAACCAACTTGCTTTTTTCGCTATTTCAAATGCTTGTTTGAAATGCAATTGCTGCCTAGAATCAGTAAAATAAACTATTTTAAAAGGATTCCAATTATCCATTCTATACTTGATAGCTGCTAAATCAGAAGCTAAATATCAATGTGTTCAATCTCTCTTTTGTAATATACAACTAGGTATTTTTGTCTTTTCATCAAACTCTACTCATACAGAATTATCATCATTTTTCGTTGCTATTCATTTTTTTATTAATTCTTCTACTATATCACTCATAGTAAATTTCAGATCTGGATAATCCTCCATCTTTGGAAAATGCAATCATTCATAAAAACTCTCACCAATATTATAATCAGCCTTGATATTCAATCTATCTAATTGTACTTGTAAAGCCTTTATAGAATAACTAGTAAATTCTTTCCATAATTCAACTGATTCAGGATTTCACTTAGATAATAATTTAAATTCATCTCTAGTTCTTTGTTCTAAGTCTATTCAGTTCTCTATTTCTTCAGTAATTTTAATATATAATTCTAGTAAATAGTCTACTGCATTTTCTTTTAATTTGTTTTTATCTCACCATAACTTATATGCAGTAATAAGTTTACCAAATATTATTCACCAATCTCAGATATGTGTATCTGCTATCACTGTATAACCTAATTTCCTATACAAATTAACTAATACTTGTCATTGATTTGGAGTACACATATGCCCTATATGTAGTGGTTTTCATACATTTGGTCATATATAATCTATTACTATTTTTTTATTATTTGATTCTTTATTTCAGATTATTTTTTCTTTATTTTTATATAATTCATTGAAAATATCTGAATATATATTTTTTGAAATTCTTATATTCAAGTGTGGTCAAAAATTAGTTACAGATGCTATCAAATCTACATCATTAAATAATAACGATAATTCTTGAGAAATTACATCTGGGCTTTTTTTCAACTCCCTAGATAAAACAAAACAACCAAAAGCAAAATCTCATAATTCTTTTTTTGGTGGAATATCTAATTTTATTTCATTTAAATCTATATTGTAGTTAGATTTTATTTTATCTTTTATTATTTGTTTTAGCTTTTCTTCCATATGTATTTTATTATTATCATTTATTTTTTTTATTATAACTAAAAAATGTGAAAAATAAATATTTTTTATATAATTGACTTTTTATATATTTTATTAATATATAAGTATACAAAAAAACAAATATTTTATATAAGTTAAGTTATACATTTTAATGAGTACAATAAAAAGAAATAACTTTTTTGTGTTGGATAGAGAGAGTTTTATCCCTTACAATACAAATAATATAAAGAAAACGATAGAAATACTAAACAAGGATAAATTAATAATAATTAAATGATTAAAAAATACATGAAAATTGAACTTTATAAAGGAATTTATAAGTAAAGCAAATTTAACTAAATCTTATTTCTATTTCAATAAATCAGATGATATAGAAAATAGAGTTTCTAGTAATAAAGAGCTTGAATTGTTATTAAATGACTATGTACAGTTATACAAAAATCCAAAAATAATAGTATTACAAAATATTTCTAATATAGAATGAGTAAAAGATTTCATTTCCATGATTTATAAATCAAACTACAAAACAATACTAGTATGAAATACAATAAAAATATGATGAATAAAAGAACTAGAGATATTTACTAATATAAATATTACAGATGAAAACCTAGAATCTACACTGAAATACTGAGCTATAAATGAAGTAAAACATATTCAAGAAATAGATCTAAAAGAAAAGTATTTAAAATTGTTAGTAAATGATATATTTTTAAATGATATATTTAAGAATTACTGAGTAAAAAGTATAGATTTGTATAAATTCACTATCACATTTTTAGCTGAAAATAGTTTTTTCTCTTCTCTTAGAGAATTACAAAGCAAGCTAGATAATATACAAGGCATATCTCTAAAAACAGCAATTGATTATATAGATTATTCTATTCAAGAAAAAATATTAAAGAGAGTATATAAATATGATATCAAAACAAACAAAACTAATTCAGCAAAAGCTAAATATTATTTTGCTGATAATTGAATAAGAAATGCACTTGCAAATTTTGAATTAAAAGAAGAAATATTAAATGAAAATCTAGTGTTTAATTTGTTAGAAATGAATAATTATAATGTATATTCTTGAGTAAGTGGGAAATTTGATTTTTCATTTTTCTGAGAATTAATTAATGATAACACAAGCAATATTCTAGAATCAAAAATATATATTCAAATAACTGATAATTTTTCTAGAGATGATATAAAAAAAGAAGTAGCTAAGTTTATGAAAATAGAAGATGATTTTAAAAAATATATATTAATAGAAAATGTAGAAAAATTGTGATTAAAGAAATTGAGGTATGATAGTATTGAGATAATTGAAATAAATGATTTTATAAAAAGATTTGGTAAATAGAAAAAAGAGCCTCTCATCAACTAGATATTTTTTAAACATTTTATTTGATTTACAAATGGAACAATATTATTTATTTTGAAAAATCAAAAAAACATAAAAACAAAACCTAAGCTATGCTTAGGTTTTGTTTTTATGGATTAGGATTAGGAATAGTTTTATAATTAGATAAATCAATTTTATCTGCTATTTTTTTAGCATCAGATTCGTTTAATCATATTTTTGTTTCTTGTAATTCTTTTATGAAATTATCTTTCGTAAATTTATTAATCTCTAATTCTTTTATTGCTGTTTGTTTATCATTTGCTAAATTAATTCAATCAAATGTGTCTATTTTATTATTTTTTATTGTAACATTTATATTAGTATTTGAAGATCATGTACTAGGTGTGCTAGTATCTGAAGATCATGTGCTAGGAGTATCATTGTTTGATTTATTTTTTAGATTCTCAATATACTTTATTACATCAGCTTCACTACCAACTCAAACACTTCTACCTTTATTAAAATCTAAATCAATATTAGTATCTTCCAATAATAATAATGCTTTTGCAGCTTCATTTTTAGTTAATGAGTTTTTATCTTTTAATCAATTCATATACTCCCTAAATTTATTATTAGCTCAAGAACTATTATTATTTGCAATATTATCTAATAATTCTTTATAATTTTCAGTGGTCAATTGATGAGTATTTCAATTCATATCTTTTAAAGATTTTTCTATTAAGTTCTTAGTTTGACCTGCTGAAGTGACTGTTTTAGATTCATTTGTATTTTTTTGTTGATCTCAGTATCAATCTTGAAACAAGCCATGATCTTTCAGAAATTTAGTTCATCTTTCTGATTCTCTGCTAGAATAAAATTGTGAAGCTCTTTGTCACATTGTATTCATACTTTGCATACTTTGTCCACCAAATATTGGCATATTTCATGGTGCTGACATCATAACCTTTCAAACACTTGCTCATAAATCATATATTGGTTGTGTTATTTGTTTCGTTATTTCAGAAGTTCTCATAGCAGCCATTATTGTTCACCACAAAACTACTATACCAAATATTTTAAGTATCAAACTTCATACAATTCATAATCATACTCCTCATATACTTTTTCAAAATTCTGTAATATTTTCTAATTTTGATACTTGTCAAACTATTTTTAAACTAAAATCTCAAACCTTGATTACATCATCTTTTACACTCACTTCATTATCACTAGAAACCTTACTACTTCCTGAAATTCAAGCTCATACTACAAATAAAAACAATAATCAAAATGAAAGAGCTAACATAGTATATACAGGAACCATAGCTAATGCTATAAATTCTTTTATATTAAATTTTGCAAAAAATCATTCTCATCAATTACTTTTACCAAAGAAATACATTAATCAAAAAACTGGTGAAAGCATCATATAAATCCATATATATATTCATCTAATCATTAACACTAATCATAAAGTGATCATTAATATTGAGTATATAATTACAAATAGCAAATCAAATACTATTTTTACAATTAAATCAAGCATAGTTTTGACATTTTTTAAATCAAAACTATCTACATCATCAATTGTATCAAGTGATAATACTCAATATGTATACATAGATATTATTCAAAAAATTGATGATATAGAGTCTCATTTTCAAGCTATAGAAGTAATAGGTATCTTTCATTCTTCCGAACAACTTATAAATCAATCTTGTTTATTAGATCATTGTTTTTGATCATCTGCCATAAATGAATTCAGATTCAATTCACAATTTATTGGAACTTTAACATTTTCTAGTGAAGAACTAAATTCATCAAAAGTATCAAATGGTAGAGATAATGATGCTACTGTTAAAACTGCTGATATAGAAAGTATAAATTGTACTAAGAACCAAGAAAATGGAACTATTATAACTCATACTATAAATTTTGGTAATGCTTGCTTTAACTGATATTGATCAGAATTTTTACCTATGATATTCATAAATGCAATCCATATAAGTATAAATGCAAATATGAAATATACTACATTTGAAACAAGTATCCATATTTCTTTAAAATATACATTTAATCAAAATAAACTACCATTTATCCAGGTAGGTGATAAAAATATAGTAGCTAAATATGTTATTAATGCTAATAATAAGCTTATTCATTTCAAGAAAAATTCTGCAATAGTAGAAGTTTTATCTATTAACGAATCAACACTTTTATCTGCCGCAAATGAAATATCAGTAAAACTAAAAAATATAATAAAAAACATGAAATATAATATAATATTTCTCTTGTTTTCTTTTATTTTATGTATTAATTTTATAAAGTTCATAATATTTTGTTTATAGTCAAATTTATTTACTATAAATATTTTATCATATTTTTTTTATACAAGCAAAATTTTGAGCAAATAAAAAACTAGATTCTATAAAAATCTAGTTGAAATATATTTTTATCACAATTTTTTCTTTAATAATTCATTAAATATTTTTGGGTTTCATTGTCATTTTGATGCTTTCATACATTGACCAACCAAGAATCAAAATATATTTACATTTCAAGCTTTGTATTCTTCTACTTGTTTTGAATTAGTATTTATTACTTCATCTACAATTATTTCTAATGCTCAAGTATCATTTTTTTGTCTCAGATTATTCTCATCAACAATTACATCAGCATCTCATCAGTTATTGAATAATTCTTCTATAACTTGTTTTGAATTCAAGGTTCATAACTCATCATTATTTACTAATTCTATAACTCTTGCTAACTCTTTTATATCAAATTTTAATTCTTCTACATTATTTATAACATCAGATTCATTAATCATTGCTAATAATACTGTAGTTAAATAACTACACGATTTTTTAGCATCTCATGTAAGTCTAACAAGTTCATCAAAATATTCACTTAATTCTCTAGTAACTGTTAATATTCTAGCATCATCAGCAGATAATTTGTAGTCATTTAAATATCTAAGTCTTTTTTCAATTGGTAATTCTGGTAATGAAGCTCTAGCTTCAGCTATAAATGCATCATCAAGTACTAGTGGTAATAAATCTGGCTCTGGGAAATATCTATAATCCATAGCATCTTCTTTTGATCTTTGTGTTCTAGAAGTACCTGTATCATCATCCCATCATCTAGTTTCTTGATCCACTACTCAGCCTGCTTCAACTATTTTTATTTGTCTTTTTGATTCATGATCTATTACTCTTCATATAGCTGAGAAACTATTTACATTTTTTGTTTCTGTTCTGTTACCCCATTGTTTAGCTCATTCTGGTGCTACAGATATATTTACATCACATCTCATTTGTCATTTTTCCATATCTGCGTCTGAAACTCATGCTGCTCTCATCAATTTTTGTAATTCTTTCAAGAATTCCATTACTTCTTCTTTTTCGTGAAATACAGGATCTGTTACTATTTCCATTAATGGACTTCAAGCTCTATTGAAATCACAAAGTGTTTTTCCTCATGCATGTACTAATTTTCATGCATCGTTTTCTAAATGCATATGATGAATAGCAAATTCTCTAACTTGGTCTTCTACTATTACTTTTACACTACCTTTTCATACAATTGGTTCATATAATTGAGTTATTTGGTATGCTGTTGGATTATCAGGGTAAAAATATGTTTTTCTATCAAACCTAGAAACTTTATTTACTTCACATCACATCATCATTCATCCTATCATTCATAGTCTAACAACTTCTTTATTCAATGCTGGTAACATACCTGGAAATCACATACAAACAGGACAAACATTCATATTTGGTTCTTCTGCTAAAGCAACTGCATTCGTACAAGAACAAAACATTTTAGTCTTTGATTTAATTCTTACATGTATTTCTAATCATATCGTTTTTATATATTTTGTCATCTATTCTATTTTAGTATTAAAAAATCAATATATATCTATTTATATCTATTAATTCATATTTTTCAACAATTTTTTTTAATTTGTCTTGATTTTAATAAACAAAGTGATATTATAATAATACTTATTTGTTAACAATGATTATATGGAAATCCAAATAAAATTACATGTTGGAAATGACTTATCTGAGTCTAAAGAAGTTATTGAGAGATTAGTTTGAGAAAATTTAAGTAAAAAATTGGACCAATACCTAAATAAATTTGATAAAAAAGATGCTGAATGAATAATTGATTTAACTATAGAAAAAAATAAAAAAGGTTTATTTGATGGAAAAATACAAGCTAATTTAGATGGTGAAGCATATAGATTTGAAAGAGAAGATTATAAAAACTTAGATGATTTAATCAATCACTTATTTGATCATTTCAAAGAATCTTTAAGTAAAGATAAATAATAAAAATTAACCTCTCACTTGAATTCTCTCCCCTTATCAGGGGAAAGAGGCTACAAAAAGTAATAAAGATGTAGTATATCCTAAAAAAAGGATAATAATTCAAGAAGAGTTTTTTTTTGTGCTTCATCTCCCATGACAAGGGGAGAATTGAGAGGGGTTATATCAATTCTCTCAAAATATAATCCAAAAGCATTACTCATCTATCAGTCAATTTAAACACATCGTCTTCTAAATACAATAATCAATCATTTACAAATTGTAATAATTTATCGTATTCTAATTTTTCATATATGTATTTTTCTAATCAGCTAGTTCTTAATCAGAACATTATCTTTTCAATAAATATATCATTATTATTTAATATTTCATAATCTTGTTTTTCTCAAATATAATATCACAAAAATTCTTCACTATTACTAAATCTAACATTATTTACTAATGAATGAGCTCATAATCAATATCATACCACATTAGAATGATTCCAATATGAATTATTGTGCTTACACTCATATCATAGTTTTGCAAAATTTGAAATCTCATATGAAATAAATCATCTAGTTTTTAAATACTCTTTTATTTCTATATATTCTCATAAATAATCATCTTCATTTATTCATAGGTTCATCCAATTATTAGGATATACAATATTTTGAAATTTACTATCCAATAATCAATCTTCATTAGATACTGCTGATTGCTCATAGTATTCTTCAAGCATATAAACAGAAATATGATTTACGAAATCATAATTATCCAAGATATACTCTATATCTTTTTTTATTTCTCATTTTTTTACATGTGGTAATCATATAATAAAATCTACTGAAATATTAAGAATCCCTCCCCCTCATACTTCGGGTACTCCCTTTGTAAAAGGGAGAAATCTATCATTAATATTATCTAATGCTTGGATTATATCTCATTTTTCTCATCTTCCAATTTCTTTTAATGTATCTCTATTCAAGCTCTGTACTCAGATACTTATTCTATTTATTCATATTTCAATCCGTGATTTTATATTCTCTTTAGTTACTGTAATTGGTGTTGCTTCTATATTTATTTCTATATTTTTATCAAAAATATACTTTTCATTAATTGACTTTATTATATTTTTTAAATGTTTAGTACTTAATATACTAGGTGTTCATCATCAAAAATATATACTTTTTAATGTATTATTTTTTACACAATATGAAGATCTTTGAATTTCATTAATTAGTTTATCAACATAAGCATTTATTTTTAAAAATTCAATATTTCAAAAAGAAGCAAATCTACAATATTTACATTTACTAGTACAAAAAGGTATATGAACATAACAAAAAGTGTTTTTCATGTAATAATAATTATTTTACACAACTTTTTGATAATCAGTCCAAAGTTGCTAATTTTTCTGCTTTACAAACTATAGAATCTCTAAAGTTATCAAAATCTTTTTGATATCATGAAACATTATCTAATATAGAAATTATTCACTCATCATAAATTGTTTTAATTCATTTATCAAAACTAGATAAATCATAATCAGATGAATAAAAATTTCATAATACTATGTTATAAGCACTGTTTACTTTTTCTTCTAATTTATCAGATTCTAGTGAAAGTAATGCTGGTAAATAATATTTATAATTATCTAAATATTGTTTAGCTCATTTATCAGATGCTAAATATCAAAGAAATTTACTTGCAACATCTTGATTTTTAGATTCTTTATTAATAACAAAATAATTATAATTAATCAATGCTTTTCATTTTCCATTTACATATTGAGGAAATACTGATGCTAGCAAGAAATTTTTACTAAATCATTTTTTATTTATTTGTTCTAATAATCTTGGGTATCATACAAGCATAAAGGTATCTCATTTAGAAAACAAATCTAGTGAATTTTCTCAAGATTTATTCATTTCTTCAATTCTTTCATTGTAAGCATTATCTCAACTTATATCTCAATAAAGCATATAAGATGCTAATCATTGTTTCATTTTGTCTCAAGTAACATCTTTTAATCAAGAAACATCTGATTCAAGCATCAAAAATTGTGTTAAAATATCAGATACTCAAAATACACTAAATCAATTTCATATTCAAATTGGTGTAATTTCTGGTTTGGATTCCTTGATTTTTGCAACAAGATTATTCAATGATGATATAGATGATAATTCTGACTCTTTTACATATTTTCTATTAAAATAAATTCATAATGCTTCATATCATACAGGAATTCAAACTAAAAATTCTGTTTTTTGTTCTCATTCTCAACTAGACATAATCAAATCATCAGCAAAAACTCATTTGAATTTTTTTCTAAAATCATTTGGATTCACTATATTTGGATTTATTCAAACTACTTGTTCTGTAAATGTGGATTTTTTTTCATTATTATTTAATACAAATATATCTGGAGATTTTCAAGATATAATTGCTGAATTAAGAGTATAAAAATAATCATCATACGAAGCAAAACTTTCTATTTTAATTGTTTTTCATTCATATTCTTTACTAGATTTTTTGAATTCATCAAATACTTTTTTAAATCATTCTGACTCATCTCACAAAAGCCAAACTACCAACTCTCATGATCTGGAAATATTTGTATTAGCTGCTTTTTTATTAAAATTTAATAAAAGAAAAATAAATAATACTAATAAAAGTATTCATAAAATAGCAAATATAATTTTATTTTTGTTCATATTTTTTATATATTAGATAATAGATGTAAATGTATATGCATTACCTCTTGACCTGCCTTTTCTCATACATTAAAACTTAACTTATATCATTCTTCAATTCATAAATCTCTTGCCACTTTTTTGGCTACAAAAAACATATCAGCTAACAATCACCTATCATCTTCTTGTAAATCATTAATAGTTGCTATCTCTTTTTTAGGAATAATCAACAAATGAGTTTTTGCCTTAGGAAATATATCCTTTATAACTATTATATTTTCTTGTTCATAAACAATATCTGCTGGTATTTCCCTATTTATTATTTTGCTAAAAATTGACATTGTATTCATAGTTAATTAATAATTTACTTCTTGGATATCTCAAGATGAATAATTTTTTACTACTGTTGTTGTATTTGTAGTAAAATAAAAAATAAAAAGATATCATATAATTGAAAGAATTAACAAAAATATAAATAATATATTAGTTACTTTTGTAATATGTAATGAAAAATCTTTAAACTTGTAAGCATGTATTTTTGCAACTATAAATAATCACCATAATAATGCTAATACAAAAGTATAAATTCCTATATAAAATGTTAACATATAATATTTTAATTAAAAATAAATTAATAATTCTCCCAATTTTTATATTATTTATTATAACTTATATTTTTTTTTTGCAAATTTTTAAATTGTTTGGTATAATGAATAGGTATTAAGTTAAATGTGAAAAGTCATTCCTATTCCTATCTTGAATTCTTTCCTTTACATAAAGGAAAGAGGCTACAAAAATGTAGTTTTTAATGATTTTTACATAAAAACTTATTTAATATTAACAATATAACATGGCTGAATTAAAACAAAATTGAAAAACATTTAATGTTTCAGATGAAACTCTAGCTCAATACAATGAGTTGGTGGAATTAATACTGTCTACAGAATCAATGGATGATGACGAAAGACAATATTGGTTTGATATATTACCATCTATGACAAATGAACAAGTAGATAGATTATTCAATATTCTAGATACTGAAAGAAAAAAATTAGAAAAATTAGAAGAAAAATATCAAAATGAAATCAAAAACTTAAATGAAAAACATTTAATAGAATGGCAAGAATTCCAATTAAAAGACTCAAAGAAAAAAATCAAAGACCAAGAAGCAAGTGATGATGCTGATGATGATGCAGATAATGTATTAAATATGTTAAATGATTTATAAAAAAAACGAAACTAAAGTTTCGTTTTTTTGTGATTAATATTTTTACAATTCAAAATCTACTTTTTCTGTTCTAATAACTCTAACAATACTGTTTTTTAAGATTAGCAAAATATTCTAATCATTTAACATATGCTTCTCTTGCATCCATTTCACCACCTCTTTCTTCTCACTCTTGTAACAAATAAATAATTTCTTCTAAACTTGTAACATGTAGATTATCTACTTTTTTTTGAGTTTTTACTGACATATTTATAATATTATATATAAATTTTTTATCTAATTAATTCTTCATAATCTTCACTAGTTCAAAAAATATATTGTACAATTACTACTTTTGATATTTCATCAACTTTATAAAAAACTCTATATCTTTTATCAATAGTTATAACTCTATAATTATTTTCAAAAATCGGAAATGAATATGGAAATATTTTTAAAGATATTATTGAAGCCATTATTTTATCATATATATTATTAGATAACTCTATACTGTATGACATTCGAAATATATATTCAGATATTTCTTCCAAATCCTGTAAAACTGATTCTTTAATTTTTATATCATACATTATTTTCAAAGATTATTAATAAATCTTTTTCATTTTTCATAAGCATACTCAAAAGATACAGTTTTTTCTGTTTCTCTTCTATTTAATTCATTAATTATTGCTTTTTTATCTATATTTGTTTTTACTGACATATTTATAAGATTATGTATTAATTTTTTATAGTATAATATTTTTATTACTAATTGCAAATTATTTTGTATTTTTGAGTATAATAAGTATATATTAGACATAATCTAAATTTTGGTGGAGAAAGAAAAAATATAGTTATAACATTTGATAATTTCTCCCTTTTTATCCGAAGGTGTATCCTTTAGGGCCAAAAGGGAGTCCCCGCAGGGGGAGGGATTAGAATTTTATTCCACCAAAATTTGATTAAGCCAAAAAAAACGAAACTAAAGTTTCGTTTTTTTGTGATTAAAAATCACTTTCATGCTCTATTTCTTCCATTACTTCTTGTAAATGTCTTTCTCCCACATCTACTCAATCATCATATATATCAAAATATTCATCATCAGAAGCTATACATTTATCATGAATTCTTCTATATTGTTTTCAAGCAGGGATTAGTCTACCAATAATTACGTTTTCTTTCATTTCTTTAAACTTATCTATTTTACCTGATACAGATCATTCTACTAGAACTCTTACAGTTTCTTGGAATGATGCAGCTGATAACCATGAATCAGTGTAAAGTGAAATCTTTGTAATACCTAGAAGCAATCTTTCAGCTATAGCTGCTCTTTGACCATCTTTTATTAATCTATCATTTTCAGCTTTGAATTTGATAATATCTACTATATCTCATGGGAAGAATTCACTATCTCACTTAGAAGTAACTCTTACTCTAGAGAACATTTGTCTTACAATTAATTCGATATGTTTTGAATTAACAGTTTGCCCCTGAGAAGCATAAATAGATTTAATATCATCAACTATATATTGTTGAGATGCTAAAACTCATGCTACTTCTTTTAATTTTTGAATACTTAGTGACCCTCCAGTAATTTTTTGTCATACTTTTACTTTATTACCATTTTTTACTAATAAAGTTTTACCTAGTTCAAATGTGTATTCAAATACTCTATTTTCTACATCTTTTATAACTATCATTCATTCTTCTATTTTTTTCACTTCTCAAGAAAAATTAGCTAGAAGTTTTTGTTTATCTTTATTACTTCTTGCAATTATTTGTTTTTTCTTAATTGCTTGACCTACTTTTACAATTACATCAAATTCTTCACCAAAATAGTATTCTTCTGATTTCAAATCTTCAGCTACTACTCTAACTAGTAAATTTGATTCTGTTTGTTCTATTTCAACTATTCAATCCAAATCAGATATTTCAGCAATAGCTTTTGGAGTTCTTGCTTCGAATAATTCTTCTACTCTAGCTAAACCTTGAGTCATATCTCATCCTTCTTTAGCAACTCATCATGAATGGAAAGTTCTCATCGTCAACTGTGTACCTGGTTCTCAGATAGATTGTGCTGCTATAACTCAAACGGGAGTTCAAATTTCTACTTCTTTGTTTAAACCTAAATCTAAACCATAACAAGCTTTACAAACACCTCATTCAGTTTCACAAGTAAGTACAGATCTAATATTTACTGTATTAATTTCGTTAGCATTTAATACTTTTAAAATACTTGTATCTACTATAGTTCCAGCTTCGACTACTACTTTACCACTTGAATTTTTAACATCCGTTGCAATTGTATGAGAATAAATTCTGTCTTCAAATTTTTCTACGAAACTTCATACTCATTCACCTCTAGTAACTGTTTTATAATGAACAGTTTTACAATCATCTTCTTTTACGATAATGTTTTGTGATGAATCAACAAGTCTTCTAGTTAAATATCATGATTGTGCAGTTTTTAGGGCAGTATCAGATTTACCTTTTCTTCAACCATGTGTAGCGATAAAATATTCAAGAGTTGAAAATCATTCTTTTAGAGTTGATTTAATTGGTAATTCAATAGTTTTACCACTTGTAGAAGCAACTAATCATTTCATTCAACATAATTGCGTAATATTTCACCAATTTCATCTAGCTCATGAATCTATAAAGTTGAATACATGATTTTTACCATCAAATAATTCTTTCATTTCTCACTCAATAGTCTTTTTAACTTCAGCCCAGATTTTGATTGATTGATTATATTTTTCATCTTCAGTCAAAAATCAAGCCCACCATTTCTTTTGAATATATTTTACTTTTTCTCATCATTTAGCTAATAATTCTTTTTTATTTTCAGGCATAACCATATCATCTATTGATATAGATAATCATGAAAGTGTAGAATATTTAAATCAGAAATTTTTAATATCGTCTACAAATTTAGCTGTTATTTCAGAACCAAGTTCTTCAAAAGATCTAGATAAGATATTTTTAAGTGCATTCTTTTTAAGTGTTTCATTAATAAACCCTAATCATTCAGGAACTATTTCATTAAATAATAATCTACCATAACATGTCTCGATTATTTTACCATTGATTCTTACTTTTATAGGAGATTTTATTCATACTACTCATGCTTCATAAGCACATTCTACTTCGTCTATGTTAGCATATGTTTGTCATGCTCATTTTCCTTCTAAGTCAAGTGCTGTAACATAATATGAACCTAGAATCATATCTTGAGATGGTGTAACTATCGGTTCACCAGATGCTGGTGCTAACAAGTTTTTTGATGTAACCATCAAATCTCTAGCTTCTGCTTGAGCTTTATCAGTAATAGGTAAATGAACTGCCATTTGGTCACCATCGAAATCCGCATTAAATGCAGGACAAGTAAGAGGGTGAAGTTGAATAGCTTTACCTTCAACTAATACTGGTTTAAATGCTTGGATAGATAATCTATGTAGAGTAGGTGCTCTGTTCATAAGGACATATTTACCATCTATTACTTCATCAAGTGCATCCCAAACTTCTTTTGTACCTTTTTCTATAAATCTTTCTGCATGTTTTATATTATAAACAATTCCCTCATCAATCAATTTAGCGATAACAAATGGTTTGAATAATATAAGTGCCATAGTTTTTGGTAAACCACATTCATCCATTTTTAATGATGGACCTACAACGATAACAGATCTAGCTGAATAATCAACTCTCTTACCAAGTAAGTTTTGTCTGAAACGACCTTGTTTACCTTTTAATATTTCTGTTAGAGATTTTAATTTCTTTTTGTTAGCAGTAACAAATCCTGATCTATTAGTTCTAGTTTCACCAGTTAATAACATATCAACTGATTCTTGAAGCATTCTTTTTTCATTTTTTAAGATTACATCAGGTGCTCCTAATTCTATCAATTTTTTAAGTCTGTTATTTCTGTTTATAACTCTTCTATATAAATCATTTAAATCACTTGAAGCAAATCTTCAACCATCTAACTGAATCATTGGTCTTAAATCTGGTGGAATAATTGGTAATGCTTCCAATATAAACCACTCAGGTCTTTGTCATGATTTAAGTAAATTTGATGCTAATTTGATTTTTTGTAAAACCTTTTTTTGTTTTATTTGTGTAGCTTGTTTAAGCTCTTTTTCTTGATCTTCGATAAATTTAAGTAAATCAATTCTAGTTAACAATACTTTTAAATACTCAGCTCATGTTCATCAAATAAATACATGAGGAAATTTAGAATCAAGCACTCTATATTCTAATTCACCTATAATAGCTCAAACTCTAAGTGATTTCAAACCATTTCTCAAGTTTTCAAATTCTGAAGTTAAATCATCTATTTTTTTCATAGAAATTGCTTCTTCTATTTTGAATTTTTTCTCATTTATTTCACCAGTATCTCTTTTAACAGTTAATTCATTGATTTCTCTTTGAACTTCTTTTTGTACTTCTGATTTTGATACTTTGTATTTATCATCTAATTCTTTATTAGCATCTTTAAGTTTATCATCAAATACATCAGTAATAATATATGATGCAAAGTATACTACTTGCTCCAATTTTTTTACTGGTAAATCCAATAATAGACCTATTCTAGATGGTACAGATTTCAAATACCAAGTATGAGCAACTGGAGCATATAAGTCTATATGCGCCATTCTCTCTCTTCTAACAGATGTTTTAGTTACTTCTACTCAACATCTTTCACAAACAATTCATTTATATCTAATTCTTTTATACTTACCACAAGCACATTCATAGTTTTTTCTAGGACCAAAGATTTGTTCACAGAACAAACCTCATCTTTCTGGTCTTTGAGTTCTATAATTTATAGTTTCACTAATAAGAACTTTACCGTGTGATAATGCTCTTATTCTTTCTGGTGATGCAATACCAAGAGATATTCATGCAAGATTATCCAAATTTTTTCATTTAGTTATATCTTTTTTCCCTATATCTTTTGCTATTTCTGAGAAATCAGTGATTTTGTCATTTAGAAAATTATCTAAAGATTTGTCAAACATTATGATTATAATTAGAGATTAAAAAATTTTAAAGTTGAATTTAATTCTTAACCAAAAAACCCCTCCGGCTTTCAGCCACCTCCCCTTGTCAGGGGAGGAATAATATTTTACTTGTGCCTCATCTCCCCTGACAAGGGGAGAATTGAGAGGGGTTCTCGTATTTTTATTCAGCTTCACCATTATCAACAACTTCTGCTAGTACTTTGTTTTCGATTTTTATTATTTCTTCGTATCTTTCCATTGCTTCGTCTTCTTTTACTTGTAATTCATCTATATCTAATAAATCCAAGTCTAATCAGATAGATTGTAATTCTTTTAATAGTACATTAAATGATTCAGGTATATTTGGTTTTTTAATTGGAGCATTTTTTACGATAGCTTCATAAGCTTGTGTTCTACCAGCAACATCATCAGATTTGATTGTAATCATTTCTTGTAGGATATTACTTGCTGCATATGCTTCTAGAGCCCAAACCTCCATTTCTCAGAATCTTTGTCCTCAGTTTTGAGCTTTACCTCATAATGGTTGTTGTGTTACCATTGAGTAAGGTCATACAGATCTAGCATGAATTTTGTCTTCTACTAAGTGATGAAGTTTTAACATGAATTTTATTCAAACAGTAGTTCTTTCTTTGAATGCTTCTCAAGTATTACCATCAAATAATTGAACTTTACCATCATGATCCATTCCTGCTTTTAACATTAACTCAGTTATTTGTTCTACAGAAATACCATTCAATATAGGAGTAGCAACTTTTATTCATAATTTTTTTGCAGCCATACCCAAATGAGTTTCTAGTACTTGTCAGATGTTCATTCTTGATACTACTCATAGTGGATTAAGAATTATGTCTACTGGAGTACCATCTTCCATAAATGGCATATCTTCTACTGGAACTATTCTAGAAACGATTCATTTATTTCCATGTCTACCTGCCATTTTATCTCATAATTCAATTTTTCTTGTTTGAGCAACAAACACTTTTATTTGTTTAAATACTCAAGTAGGTAGATTATCTCCATTTTCTCTTTTTAATATATGTACTCAAATAACCTTTCAACCTTGACCAGATGGTAATCTCAGAGATGAATCTTTTACATCTTTAGATTTATCACCAAATATAGCTCTAAGTAACCTTTCTTCTGGTGAAAGTTCTTGCTCTCATTTAGGAGTAATTTTTCAACATAGGATAGAGCCTCATTCTACATATGATCAGATTCTAATTATTCAGTCTACATCCAAATCCTTTAATTTAGTACTTGATACATTTGGTATATCATCAGTAGTTTGCTCAGGTCAAAGTTTTGTTTCTCTTACATCTGTTGAATATTCTTTTATATGTATTGATGTAAAATAATCTTCTTCTACTAATTTATTTGAAATAATAATTGCATCCTCGAAGTTATAACCTTTCCATGGCATATATGCTACAGTCAAGTTCCTTCATAGAGCTAATTCTCAGTTTTGACAAGAATGACCATCACAAAGAACATCTCACTTTTTCACTTTTTGTCCATGTGAAACCAAAGGCATTTGATGAACAATCATATCATGGTTTGATCTCTTGAAAGTAGTTAATTTATATAATTTCTTTTCTCAAGATTTATATATAATAGTAATATGTTTTGCATCTACTCAAATAACTTCTCAATCATCTTCAGCTACAATAACATAACCTGATCATTCTCACACACTTCTTTCCATACCTGTTCATACAACTGGTGATTCTGGCCTAACTAATGGAACAGCTTGCCTCATCATGTTTGACCCCATTTCCGCTCTCGTTGCATCATCATGTTCCAAGAAAGGAAGTAGTGATGTTTCAATTGACATCGTTTGTTTTGGAGAAACATCTATATGAGTAATTTGTCTGATGTATGAAATAGTTGGTTCATTTCAAGCTCTTGATGAAATTCTTGTTTCAGTAAAGTTACCAAATTCATCAGTTGCTGTACCAGCTTCAGCAATATTTAATATTCTTTCTTGATGTGCATCAAAATAATCAAAATCTTCAGTCAAAAATCATCTAACTTCTATATCAGAAGCTTTTATTAATTCTTTTATTGATTTTGCATCATTATCAGTTATTAATTTTTTATCTTCTACAATTATTTTTCCATTATCAGCTACTATATCACCTAATGCAATTCTATTTACTGGAGATTTTCAATCATTTTTTACACTATGTTTTACAGTTCTAAATGGTGTTAATAAAAACCCATGTTTATCTACTTTTGCATATGATGCAAAGTGAAGTACAAGTCAGATATTTGGTCCTTCTGGAGTAGCAATAGGACATATTCTTCAATATTGAGTTGGATGAACATCTCTCACTTCAAATGAAGCTCTTTCTCTAGTCAATCAACCAGGTCATAAAGCAGAAACTCTTCTCTTGTGCCCTAATTCTGAAAGCGGATTTGATTGATCCATGAATTGAGATAATTGAGATGAACCAAAAAATTCTTTCATTATAGCAATAATAGGTCTAGAGTTGATAAATGTTCATGGAGTAGCATCATCTAGCTCAACTATCGTCATTCTATCTTTTGCAATTCTCTCCATTCTAGCAATACCTACTTTGATTTTATCCATTACTAATTCTCATACTGATCTAACTCTTCTGTTTTCCAAGTGATCAATATCATCTATAAAATGATTAGGAGCTTTGTATACTAAATTTAAGAAATATTTCAAACTTACTATTATATCTTCTATAGATAAAAAACTACCATTTTCATCATCATACATAGTATTTAAACCTAATTTTGATTTCATTTTTAATCTAGCGATTTCTCCTAAATCAAATCTTTTCTCATCAAAAAATGTAACATTGAATAATTCTTCTACTCTTTCATCTGTAGCTAAATCACCTGGTCTAAGTAATTTGTATAATACATGTAATGCTTCTAATTTATTTGTTGTTTTATCTTTTTCTAATGTAGGAGCTATATTATTAGCAATAATATCATCACCCATATCCTTGAATGCATCTAATATTTCTGCATTTGATTCCATACCAAAAGCTCTTAATACTACAGAGATTGGTAATTTTCTTTTTTTATCTATTTTTACATTGATAATTCATTTTTTTTCTATATCTATTTCAAACCAAGATCATCTATCTGGAATAACTTTTAATGCAAATCATCCTTCAGAAAGAGTGAAAAACACACCTGTTGATCTAACAATTTGGTTTACTATTACTCTCTCGATTCAGTTAACTATAAAAGTAGCAAATTCTGTCATTAGAGGAATACCTCACATATAAACATCTTGTTCTTTTATTTCTCATGTTTCTTTATTTAACATTTCAAGTCTAACTTTAAGTGGAGCTTCATAGTTAAGATTTTTTCTAGTACATGTTTCTGGATCGTATTTTGGTTCTTCTAAAGCAAATCATTTATAATAAATGTCTACTTTTTCTCACGAGTGGTCAGAAATAGGAAATGAATCATTAAAAACTTTATCTATTCAGTTTTTTAAAAAATCATTATATGAGTCCAATTGTACTTCTAAAAGGTCTGGTAAACCAGCTACAGATCTATCATCTGTAAAATAATGACGACCTTTTATATCATATAGACTACCAACTTCTATGTTTTTAGCAGTAGGATTTTTTACCATACAAATATATTAATTAATATAATAATATAATTTATTCATTATTTCTAATCCCTCCCCACTGCGGGGTACTCCCTTTTAAAAAGGGAGAAATTATGGAACCGATTAATAAAGAAAATGTATGAGGAGGAGTTACACAATCATATTACCTCATTTTTAACAACGTCAAAAATAGCCCTACTTCATCAGAATTACACAATCGAAAGTAGCGCGATAGCTTAATTATAATAAAAAACTCAAGAAATCCAAAAGATTTTTTGAGTTTTTAGTAATTTTGGTGATTATCTATTTTTAATACTATTAAAGTATCTCATTCTAATATACAAAATGCTCTATATTGTTTATTTATTCTAAAACTCCATATTCATTTATCTTTTGGTTCTCTAATTTTTAAATCCATTCATCAGTATATTCAAGCTAATATTTGAATCTTTGCTTTCTTATATTGTTTTATTAAATTTCTTTTTATCAAGTAAGATTTTATACCTTCTTTTTCAACAATATTTATTATAGTTATCATATTATATATTTGTAAATTTACTTCTATCTAAAATATCTGATTCATCATACATTTTTTTATCTTCTTCTGATAAATCTACATAACTAATAAATTTAAGTTCAGGCGAAATATAATCTTCTCATATTGTTTTTTCTATCAAATCATAATAAGAAATTTTATTACCTATTCATAATTTTTCTTTTATTTCACTTGGTATTTCTAAATTAATTGTAGTCATATTTTAATAATTATTTTTATATTTAAGTATATTATATATTTTAAAAAATAAAAAGCAAATAAATATACAATATATATACTTAATTGCTTTTCATATTTATTTATTTTCAAGTTTTTCTAATCTTTTTAATATTTCTTCGTTTTGTTTTTTTAGTGTTTCTATTTGTTTATCTTTTTCTTCATTCTCTTTTTTTAATTCTTTTACAGCTTCAATTAAAGGAGCTACTAGTTTACCATATTCAACTGTTTTAAATCAATCATTTTTAGTTGTTACAAATTCAGGGAATACTTTTTCTATTTCTTGTGCAATTACTCACATATCATGTTTTTTAGTATCTTTCCATGTAAAATTCACTCATCTAATTTTATCAATCATTTCAAATATATTTTCTATAGGCTTAATATCTTCTTTTAGTCTAAGATCAGAAGAACTATTCCAAGATGTTGCAAATGCATATCAATCTTTTCTTACATAAAATGGATATCATGTCCAAGCGGCATTTCAAACCACTATAGCAGCATATGTTGGATTTAAATCATTTCATGGTTGAAATCTTATCGCATCATTTCATGTATATCAATAAGATATTAATCTATTTCATTGGATAGATCAATTTACTTCCAATTTGTTTTGAGGATTAGATGCTCATATTCAAACATTACCTCAATTTTGTAATGTCATAAGAGTATTACCACCAGCAGCAGATATAACAACATCAGGAGTACTTGATGAACTATTTGCTCAAAAATAAACAGCACCACCAGCTGAAGAATATCTTACTCATATACCATATTGTTCATTTGCTGCAGAAAAAAAACTTCTACCTCCTTGAACATCTAATTTTGCATTTGGACTTGAATTTCATATTCATACATTACCAATCCCATCTGTAAATATACCACTTGCTCTTTATCCTGTGTCATTCAATTTTGTTACCATATCATTCCATACAGTTGATGTTAATGTGTCTCAAGTAGTTACTGATGATAGATTCGTCCATGCTGATACTAATCAGTATGATAAGAATAATGTTAATACTATTGATAGACTTGTTTTTGTGTATTTTTGTAATTTCATAATTAAAGTATTTTTATATAAATTATGTAATTATTATAACAAAAACTCCTAAAAACAAAATGTTTTTAGGAGTTTTTATAAATTTTAATCTATTAATCATTCTAAATAATTCTCACTACTAAAAAATATTCTAGAAACTATAATTGTAGTATTTTCTTCATCTACTACAAAAAATACTCTATATTTTTTATTTATAGTCATAACTCTAAACTTATCATTAAAACTTGGAAATCTATTTGGGAAAATTTTAAGTGAAAATATATCTTTATATATATTATTCATTATTGTTTTTGAATTTTCAAAATCAAATGACATTCTAAATATATATTCTCATAAATCTCAGACAAATTCATGTACACTATCTCTTATTTTTATATTATATATTTTCATATTTCTCAAACATTTTATTTAATCTAGCCAAATTATACTCATAAGATTCTTCGAAAGAATAGCTTTTTTCTGACTCACTTTTCTTTAATTCTGATAATATATATTCCCTATCATTTATAATATCAACTTCTTTTAAAAGATTTCTCTTTTCTTCAATTTTTGTCATAATTTAGAATAATTATTTTTAAATTTCATATATTATATCACAAAAAAAATAAAAGCAAATAAATATACAAAATATATACTTAATTGCTTTTGTAACTATTTCACTCTTCTAAAAAATTTGGCAAATATGAAAAATATAGCAAAAAATCATAACAAAATAAATGAAATAATTCCACTTGCAGATATATCAAAATAATATGATATAGTTATTCATGAAATCACTGACAATATAGAGATAATCTCAGCTATTACAATAGTAGATTTGAAGCTCCAGCTGATTTGTGTAGATACTATTACAGGTAAAATAATCAATACTGATAACAATAATATTCCTGTAATTGGTATAGCCAATGTAATAAGCATAGAAACCAATATGATAAAAATCAAGTTGATTAATTTAGTATTTACACCTGATGCTTCGGCATTGTCTTCATCATAAGTAACTTTTATAAGTGAGTCTTTTATAAAAAATAATACAAGCAAAATAACAGTTGCTAATACTATTATCAAATTTACATCACTTTTCGAAACTAGTGAAATACTTCAGAATAAATACGATGAAATATTTATCATAAACCTGTTATTCAAACTAATCATTGTAGCTACAATAGATAGATTAAAAGCCAAAAATAATGCCAAAACCATATCTCAAGCAAGTCTTTTTGATAATCTCAGTTTTTCTATAACTACCGCTGAAAATACTGAATAAACTAGAGTAGTAATCATAGGAGAATATCAAGTAGATAATCACAAAATAACTCATGTAAGTGATGAGTGAGAAAGTGTATCAGATATCATTGTATATCTTCTTATAATTAAAAATACTCCTATAATTGGTCAAAGTATTGATAGTATAATTCATACAATAAATGCATTTTGCATAAATTCATATTGAAATATCTCTAACATTATATTTTATTAAATTGTATGTAAACTATATGATTTAATTGTAGAACATGGTTCTATCCAATCCCTCTCCACTGCGTTTCGAGTACTTCCCTTGAAAGGGAAGAAATTTCTCCCTTTTTTATTGAAATGTATCCTTTAGGACAAAGGGAGTACCCGCAGGGGGGAGGGATTAGAACCTAAGTACAAATTTTCTTAACTTAATGGCATTGGAGTTAGTGTGTGGTCTGTAGCTTCGCCCCAATACCATTAACTTAAGGAATAATGGTATTTTTAATAGAAGGATTTTACTAAAAATTAGAAAAATAACAAATTTTAAGGACAATAAAAAAGTCACACTTATTAAAGTATTAAATTTTACAGCTATTTTATAAAATT